>NZ_JAWRYD010000019.1:0-160223 GCF_046534765.1 Burkholderia sp. SIMBA_062 | reverse complement strand
GGATCAACGCTCAGCAGACCAAGGACGCCGCGGCATAACTCGGGACCGTTGGAAGGCGAAAAACCGAGGGAACCTCACAGATACTGCGCACGCAGTCGCAGAAGGGCAAGCGCGACATCGAGAAGCTGTATCTTCAGGCCGTCAATAACGCGACGCAGCACGTCTTTATCGAAAATCAGTATTTCCGGTGGGTGCCGCTCGCGGAGAAGATCAAGGCGGTCGCGGTGCAGCAACAGAAGTGGGGGCGAGATTCCGGCAAGCACGGCATGGTGTATTTGTTCGTCATCACGAACTCCACCGACGCGGCGGTGAGTACGGGAACGCTGAACACGTACCGCATGCTTGATGCGTTGGGACAGGCGAAATCGATGCCGGGCGTGGGGGCGATCTTGCAGGAGAGCGACCGCCAATCCGACCTGAGAAAACAATTTGCCGACGTGGTGAGCAAACAGCAGGACGCCGGGCAGGAATATCTGGGCGCGCTTCAGATGCAAGGCATGGCGAACACGCCAGCGACCACGCAGGCGGTTGCGCAGGCGAAGCAAAAGGTCGATCAACTCAAGGCGCAGCGTGCCGGGATCGAATCCCAGATGAAGGGGCCGGCGCATCCGGTAATGAACCGCGACTATCCGGGGCTCAAGGTACATGTCTGTACGCTGGTTGCACCGGATTCGCCACCGGGAAAATGGGAACCCGTTTATGTACATGCCAAGCTGATGACGATTGACGACACGTTCACAACCATCGGTTCGGCGAACATCAACACGCGTAGCATGGAAGCGGACAGCGAACTCAATATTTGCCATGAACACGGCGATGTGACGAAGCGGTTGCGGCAGCAATTGTGGAATTTGCACACTGGTGGGAGGGGAGCGCAGGATGATCCCCAAGAAGCGTTTAAGAATTGGGAGCTTCTCATCAATAACAACGCCGATTTTCAGAAGGCCGGCGACCAGTCCCCCGCTGCATCTCTAGTCGGCTTTATGCGAACCTCGAACAAAATTACTCGTTCCGACTGATTCATGAACCGATATGCCATCATCATTGCGCTCGCCCTGGTGGCCTGCGCTTGTACGAAAAAGGAAGCGCCAGTGACATCGTTGCCCGACATGAGCGCCGTGCGTACGAATCTCGCTTTTACCTGCACGCATCAGGCCGATCATTTGCCGTCGCTTGATCCTCAGGCAGACAACCTGTTTCGCTACGCACGCTTTTTGGAAAAGCAGGACGGCCCGAAGGATTTCAATGAGGTTGCGCGCTATTACCGGATCGCGGCGGCGCACGGGCACTACAAGGCAAACCAGAATCTTCAGTCGTTGATTTCTGATGGTTTGGCAGACTCGCCCGATGCACCGAAGGAGACGGTGGCGCTTGCAGTGCGACTGATCCAACAAGGCATCCCATCGGGCTATTACGACATCGGCCACTATCTCGAAACGGGGTATGGACTAGGGCAAGATGCCGAGTTGGCGCTGCGGTATTTCCGAAAGGCAGCCGATCTTGGGAGCCCGGAAGCGCAGACATATGTTGCCGAGTTGTTGGCGCCGCATGACAAGGCCCCGGATATTGCGCGCCAGATGCGTCGGTGCGCTGCTGACCAAGGGTATGGCGAGGCAGCCAACGCGTTGGGAATTAATTTGAAGAATAGCGCGTTGTATAGCGAAGCGGTCGATGCTTTTCAGAAAGGAGTAGCGGCAGGCAACACCCAAGCCGCTTTGGCGCTCGAAAACGGGTTCAAGGCTCCGCCTCAGTCTGATCGGCTTTCATATCTGTCGCTCCCAGACGATGTGGAGCGAACACGCCGCTACGCCTTGATCGGTAAGTTCATCGACGGTAACGATGGCCGCAATCCCAAGATTCCGGACATCGACAAGATCGTGCCGCTTCCGCCCGCAAAGCTTCCGCCGTGGGATGGCACGTTCCAATGGCAGAAGGAACAGGACGCCGCTGTCCCGCCGCAGAAGCCTTCCGACGAGATGATCAATGAGATGGCGAAGGCCCAAAATCTCGATCCGAAGACTGGTTTGCCGCTCGAAGGGAAAACCGAAAAGACTTCGCAACAGGATCAGCCGCAGGCCGTTGCGGCACGTCTACCGTTGGGGACAGTCGCGCACACCGGCCAGCAATGCCCGGAAGACGGGGTATGGTGCGCGAAACTGGAGGCCGGTCAGGTCGGCGATGCGACACGCAGGTTTCTAAAGGGTGACGCGTTGCCGTCCGTCGTCGTGCATGAACCACGACGGCTGGCCGTTCTCGACAGCATGATGGGTACGCGGCAGCGCATGGCGCCTGTTGCGTGGGAACTCGTCGCTTACCTCGACCAAGCTTGATTTTGAATAGGCCCCGTAAATCATGACTCGATACCTGATCCTCGACGGTGATCACACGACCGTGGCCGGAACGGTCCGAGCAAAGGCGACACCGTTCGTATTGAACAATAAACACATCGCCCACGAAGACGACGACGTGATTTGTCCGGCTTGCAAGTCGATTGGCAAGATTCAATGCGACGGCCCGCGACTTCCAATGACGGGGCCGGATGGAAGGCACGTCGCGCTGAGCGACGATCTGTGTATTTGCAAGTGCCCGACGCCGCCGAGGCTCGTCGCATCGCAGCAAGTCATGTCGGTTGGCGTGTGATTCCGTCATCAGCCGGTCGTTGTCGACGGCGGCCGGCTGATAGTGAAAGGAAGCGTCCAAAAGCCATGTCCTCGACAGGGCCAAACGCGGTGTTACTAGACGACCGGTCTAATCCAGCGCTATCATCCGCTCTCACGAATGCGACGCCATTCCTGCCGCACTCACCCGGCCGCGAAAATGCCATATCGCGCGGCGGTGCTGGTCGTGCAGGAGATGGCTTTTTTTTCAAGCGAAACTAGACGACTGGTCTAATAGCCTTGAGCAACATTTTTCGGTACGTGGCCGGCACGTTGACGCGCGCCAGCTGACTAACCGGCAGGCGCGCCGTCGTCGCCGGCACGCGGCTCGCATCACGCCGGCCGCGACCGTGACATGGCCCCGTTCCCCCATTTCGAAGGAGTGTCCGATCATGAAGATTCTCGTTGTCCTGACCTCGCACGACACGCTCGGCGACACCGGCAAGAAAACGGGCTTCTGGCTCGAGGAACTGGCCGCACCGTACTACGCGTTCAAGGATGCGGGCGTCGAGCTGACGCTCGCGTCGCCGAAGGGCGGCCAGCCGCCGCTCGACCCGAAGAGCAGCGATCCGACCGCGCAAACCGACGCGACGCGCCGCTTCGACGCGGATCCGGCGGCGAAAGCCGAGCTCGCCGCCACCCGCAAGCTGGCCGATGTGTCGGTCGACGATTACGACGCGGTGTTCTATCCGGGCGGGCATGGCCCGCTATGGGATCTCGCCGAGGATTTGCATTCGATCGGCCTGATCGAGCGCGCGCTGTCGGCCGGCAAGCCGGTCGCGGCCGTGTGCCATGCGCCGGGCGTGCTGCGCCACGTGAAGGCTCCGAAAACCGGCGAGTCGGTCGTGCGCGGCAAGCGCGTGACGGGCTTCACCAACAGCGAGGAAGCGGCCGTCGAGTTGACGGAAGTCGTGCCGTTCCTCGTCGAGGACATGCTGACGACCAACGGTGCGCAGTTCGAGCGCAGCGCCGATTGGGCGCCGCATGTCGTCACCGACGGGCTGCTGATCACCGGGCAGAACCCCGCGTCGTCGGAACCCGCTGCCGAGGCGCTCCTCGCGAAGCTCGGCCGCCAGTAAGCCGCCCTGCGCCGGCACGACCGGCGCCACGCCGCTTCCGTCGTCGGGCGCGCCGCGCACCGCGACGGCCCCAATCGCTCCGCCGTGCACACCGCACGGCGGGTCATCCAGCCGTTTCGTAGAACCAAGCAAAGGAGTGTCGATGTCTGCCCTGTTCGAACCGTTCAAACTCAAGGATGTCACGCTGCGCAACCGCATCGCGGTGCCGCCGATGTGCCAGTACGTCGCCGAAGACGGCGTCGTCAACGACTGGCATCACGTGCATCTGGCCAGCATCGCGCGCGGCGGCGCGGGCCTCGTGATCGCCGAGGCGACCGCCGTGTCGCCGGAAGGCCGCATCACGCCGGGCTGCGCCGGGCTGTGGACCGACGCGCAGGCCGAGGCGTTCGCGCCGTCGGTCGCGGCGATCAAGGCGGCCGGTGCGGTGCCGGGCATCCAGATCGCGCATGCGGGCCGCAAGGCGAGCGCGAACCGTCCGTGGGAAGGCGACGACCACATCGCCGAAGGCGATCCGCGCGGCTGGCAGACCATCGCACCGTCGGCCGTGCCGTTCGGCGCGCACCTGCCGAAGGTGCCGCGGGCGATGACGCACGACGACATCGCGCGCGTGCAGGCCGACTTCGTCGCGTCGGCGAAGCGTGCCCGCGACCTCGGCTTCGAATGGCTCGAACTGCACTTCGCGCACGGCTATCTCGCCCAGAGCTTCTTCTCGGTGCATGCGAACCAGCGCGACGACGAGTACGGCGGTTCTGCCGAAAACCGCGGCCGCTTCATCGTCGACACGCTGAAGGCTGTCCGCCAGGTCTGGCCGGAGCACCTGCCGCTGACCGCGCGTCTCGGCGTGATCGAATACGACGGCCGCGACGAAGAGACGCTCGCCGAATCGATCGCGCTCACGCAGCGGATGAAGCAGGAAGGGCTCGACATGCTCAGCGTGTCGGTCGGCTTCTCGACGTCCGACGCGCAGATTCCGTGGGGCCCGGCGTTCCTCGCGCCGATCGCGGAACGCGTGCGCCGCGAGGCCGGCCTGCCGGTGTCGTCCGCATGGGGGATCGACACGCCGCAACTCGCCAATCGCGTCGTCGCCGAGCAGCAGCTCGACCTCGTGATGGTCGGCCGCGCGCATCTTGCCGATCCGCACTGGCCGTACTACGCGGCCAAGCAGCTCGGCGTCGAGCGTCCGTCGTGGACGCTGCCCGCGCCGTACGCGCATTGGCTCGAACGCTATCGCGTCGCCGACAAGGTGGCCTGAGCACGCGTTGTAGCGTGCGGCGCCGCGTTGGCGGCACGCATTTGACGATGCATGACATCGCGGCCGCATGCCGTTGCGGTGCAGATGGATAGAATGGCGGTTCGTACAGGCTTGCGGCCTGCGCGAACCGCCATTTTTTGATTTCGACAGAGATGCCATGCGCGTACATGTGTCGCCGTCCCAGGATTCCGCCGCGCGGCCGCGCGTTCAGCAAATCGCCCGCGCCATGCTGTATGCGGCGTTGCTGCTGCTCGCGCTGTGGGTGATCCGCGACTTCCTTCCCGCCATCGCGTGGGCGTGTGTGATTGCGATCGCGTTGTGGCCGTTGCTGAAACGCTTCGAATCCGACCGCTGGTTTCGCAACCGGCCGACCGTGATCGCGACCGTGATCACCGTGGGCGTTTCGCTGCTGGTGGTCCTGCCGGTCGCGCTTGCGCTCGGGCAGGCGATCTCGCAGGAGCACGACCTGCGCATGTGGGTGCAATCGATCCAGGACAACGGCATTCCGCTACCCGACGTCATCGCCCGGCTGCCGTACGGGGCCGCGCAGATCACCGACTGGTGGCAGGCCAATCTCGGTCATCCGCTGCATGCGGGCACCGCGATGCACGGTGCGAGCGGCGAGAAGGTCCTCGCGTTCGGGCGACAGTTCGGCACCAAGCTCGCGCATGCGCTGTTCGAGTTCGGCTTCATGCTGGTCACGCTGTTTGTGATCCTGAGGGCCGGCCACAAGTTGTCGGGCGCATTGCTGCACGGCGCGCGGCGCGCGTTCGGCCCCGGTGGCGGCGAACTGATCGAGCGGATGGTCGCGGCGGTGTACGGGACGGTGACGGGGCTCGTCGTCGTCGGCCTCGGCGAGGGCGCGATTCTCGGCGTTGCCTATGCGCTGGCGGGCGTGCCGCACGCGGCGCTGCTCGGTCTGGTCACGGCCGTCGCCGCGATGCTGCCGTTCTGTGCGCCGATCGTGTTTTGCGGCGCGGCGCTCTGGCTGTTCGTGCAGGGTGCGACCGTGTGGGCCGTCGTGGTGCTGGTGGTCGGCTTCGTGGTCGTGTTCGTCGCCGAGCATTTCGTGCGGCCGGTGCTGATCGGCAGCTCGACCCGCTTGCCGTTCCTGCTCGTGCTGTTCGGCATCCTCGGCGGCGCCGAGACGTTCGGGCTGATCGGGCTGTTCGTCGGCCCCGCGCTGATGACGGTGCTGACGATGCTGTGGGCCGAATGGGTCGCATGACGATGACGGCCGTTGCGCCGATTCGGACCAGCGGCGCAACGGCATCGACGCGCGTGCGAGGCGGCGCGGTGCCGCAACGGTTCGCAACGATCGGGCGCGCGCCGGACGGCGTCGCGCAAGGCGTCGGACACCGGTCTCTACATTTCTTTTCGATCCGGACCCAAAGGTCGAGTAGCATGGGGCTTTCGATCACGCCGGCATGGCGCAGCCGATTTCTCCAAGCATGCGATTGATTCCGATGTACCGTCCCGCGGCGACGCTGTCGCTGGCTGCCGGTTGCCTGATGCTGCACGGCTGCGCGTGGTTCGACTCGTGGCTGCCGTTCTCTTATTCGCGCACGCCGCTGGCGAGGGCCGCGTCGCGGCACGGCGCGATGCGTGCCGACGTCGTCCGCGCAGGCGGCAACCCGCGCAGCGTGTGGATGGTCCGCAATGGCAGCGGCGTCTGCTACAACTACTTCATCGAGCACGGCAACGATCACCGGCCTTACTTCGTCGTGTTCGACAAGGCCGGTGCCGTCACGCGATACGGCTTCGATACCTGCATGGACGCCGACCGCAAGGGCACGCTCCAGTCGGGCAAGACCGTTTCCCGATAGCGCGGCGGGCGCCTGGCGTGCCTGCTGGGCCCGTGCTCGGGTCTAGCGGGGCCGTCAAGCAATCGTATCGACCACACCACCATCGACGCGCAACGCCGCGCCCGTCGTCGCCGACGCCTGCGGCGAGCATACGTACACGACGAGATTCGCCACTTCCTCCGTCGTCGCCGGCCGCTGAATGATCGAACTCGCGCGCTGGCTACGCACGAAATCCACCGCGACTTCGTCGATGCTGCGGCCCGTTTCGTCGGCCGTCGCTTTCAGCATTTCGCGCACGCCTTCCGACATCGTCGGCCCCGGCAACACCGAATTGACGGTCACGCTGGTACCGGCCGCGACCTTCGCGAGGCCGCGCGCGATCGCCAATTGCGCGGTCTTCGTGAACCCGTAGTGAATCATGTCGACCGGGATGTTCAGCCCCGATTCCGACGAAATGAACACGATGCGGCCAGCGTTGCGCTCGAGCATGCCCTTCAGGTAGTGCCGCGCGAGACGCACGCCGGACATCACGTTCATCTGGAAGTAGTGGGTCCATTCGTCGTCGTCGATGTCGAAGAACGCCTTCAGTCCGTAGATGCCCGCGTTGTTGACGAGGATGTCGGCCTCCGGCGTGTGCTGCGTGATGCGCGCGACGCCGGTGGCGTCGGACAGGTCGGCGGCGACGCCGTCGAGGTCCGCGTCGGGCACCGCGGTGCGCAACAGCGCGAGCGCCGACTCGACCGACTCATCACTGCGTCCGTTGACGACGACACGTGCGCCCGCGTGCGCGAGCCCTTCGGCGATCGCCAGCCCGATGCCGGCGGTGGAAGCGGTGACGACCGCGGTCTTGCCTGTCAGATCGATGTGCATGAGCGTACCGGTTGAAAGAGGGAACGGAACCCGCCGCGTCCGCCGCGGCGGTCGGAATTCAAAGCTTAGGCGATCCGGTCGCGATGCGTCGGCTCGCGGTTGCATCGCGCCGCGCAGTCTTGTACGGTGTGCGTTCGCCGTCCGATCCAGGAGCCCGTCGCGTGAGCCGTTCCGCCAACACCCTCGCCGTGCCGTCGCCGTTCTGGCGCGACGCCGCGCTGCCGTTCATCGAGGTGCGCACCGTCGACGACGGGCGCACGATCTGCTACGCGAAGCACACGCACGACACGTTTTCGCTCGGCGCGATCGTCGGCGGCACGAGCACCTACCTGAACGGGGCGACGAAGGAACACGTCGGGCGCGGCGTGCTCGTGATCATCGATCCGGAGCAGGTGCATGCGTGCAATCCGTACGGCCCCGACGCATGGGCGTACCGGATGGTCTACGTGGACGTGCCGTGGCTCGCGCGTTTGCAGCATTCGCTCGGGCGCGATCCGAACAGCGATTTTCACGGGTTTTCGTCGAAGTTGACGGAACGGCGCGACCTGTTCGCGCAGTTCGGCCGCTTTTACCGCACGCTGGTGGCGCCCGGCGTCGATCCGCTCGGCAAGGAAAGCGCGGCGGTCGAATTCTTCACCGGGCTGCACGGCGCGCTCGATCGCGATTTGCCCGACGACGCGCGGCGCGGAGCCGACAATGCGAAGCTCGCGCGGGCGGCCGACTACATCGCCGCGCATTGCCGTCAGGCCGTCACGCTCGATGCGATCTGCGCGGCCGCCGACCTGTCGCCGTCGTACCTGATCCGCGCGTTCAACGCGCGTTACGGCATGACGCCGCATGCGTTTCTGATCGACCGCCGCGTGCAGTACGGCCGCGCGGAGTTGCGCCGCGGCCGGCCGATCGCCGACGTCGCGCTCGATGCGGGCTTCGCGGATCAGGCGCACTTCCAGCGCGCGTTCCGGCGCATCGCGGCCGCCACGCCCGGCCAATATCGAAGCGCCGCGAGCTGAGCGCGGGAAGGGAAGGGCGGCTCGGTGCCGGCGACGGCCTGCAACGTCGGTCATCCGCACCCCATCCGCCGCAAAAATACGTCGAAGCCCCCGCGCTAGATATCGAGCAGATAAAGCGCGCTGCCCGCGAGCAGCAGTGCCATCGCGCGGTTGAACAGCCGCATCCGCCGCGCATTCGCGAGCCGATGCCGCAGCGAGGCGCCCGCATACGCCCAGCACGCGATCGACGCAAAGCAGATCACCAGATACAGCGCCGCGAATTGCCAGACCTGCGCGCGGTCGCCGTCGGCCGCATACGCGCCCATCGCGGCCACGCACGCGAGCCACGCCTTCGGATTGAGCCACTGCATCGCCGCGCCGGCCACCGCCGACGGGCCGGCTAAGTTCGGTGCGTCCGGGTTGGCCGGGTTGGCCGATAACCGGCCGTCGTCGAGCGCGAGCCTTAGCGCGAGGTAAAGCAGGAACGCGATCCCCGCCCACTGGGTGGCGGTGGTCAGCATTGGCCAGCGCGCGAGCGCCGCGTGCAGCCCGAGGCCGATCAGCAGGAACAGCGCGACGAAGCCGAGCGTCGCACCGGCCGCATAGCGCAGGCTGGCGCCGAGACCGTGGCGCGCGCCCGCGCTGAGCGCGACGATATTGACGGGACCGGGTGTGATCGACGACGCCAGCGCGAACGCGGCCATCGAAACCAGCATGCTCATCATTTGCCTCCATGCGAATGTCAAAGTCGCATCGAGACTAACGAAGGCGCGCGGGTCGGTATTGAAGAAAACTGCCCTCCGAAGGCCCGAGTTCGCATGGCTGGCACTGCGAGAGTGTCTCGGATGGACCCTCGCAAAATCGAATCATGCCGCGCCCGTTGCCAGGATTCCGGCCGTGTCTTGATGCATGACGATGCGAATGGATGCGGGTTGTATTACCTGCTTTTGATCGCGTTGCATCGAGGTGCGGAGATTTTTTCCTGACTAGCTTCGTCGAGCGGCTCGAGGACGAGGAACCTCGCAGGATGACGGGCTTTTCCAGGAACTGCACCATCGTCACAAAAGGTCAAATTTCTCGATGACCGCGCAGCGACGTCGCCTGGGCCGTTAGGATGTGAATCTCTATTGGCACTCGATAGAGGCAGCTTGGCCTATGAGCTACAACAGTCTGCATGTCCCGCTGGACATTGGCACATGGCAGTGCACGCTAGTGCTCGCCAAGGAGTTCTATCACGACTGGACCTACCCGTCGCGATGGGATCCGTCCGTGGATCGCGACACGCGCAAGGAGATGCAGCGCCAGATCGAAGATGACCGACGCACCTTCGATCGATATTTCCGGCCCAACCATGACTTCCGCAAGCTCATCGCCCGCGACATCGACGCGATCACCTCATTTCTGTATGACCACCTGAACGTGGTGGCATGGGATCTGCCGAAGGACAACGCCGGTATCGAGCGCGTGCTCAAGCAGGCCGTCGTGGACGGCCGGTTGGTACCGATTGTCAACCGCGACTGGGGCGGGTACCAGCGTACGTTCCGACCGGCGCCCGCGCCGGAGCGCTGGCCAGCGTCGGTCAGCGCTCTGGCGGCGCGGATCGAGCCCTATGGCGGCGGCTTGTCGGCCTCGATGGGTGGCAGTCAGTCGCTTGGCCCGGCCGATAAGGTCGCCAGCAGCGCGGACGACGGCGATAGCGGCAGCGGGTTCGACTGGCTCGGCGTGGCCGAGGCAGTTGCATGGGCCGCGCTCGGTAGTCGTGGTGATGACCTGAACGAGGGGGGCGACGGACTCCTGACGCGGAGGCTTGCCGACGACGAATCGGCAACCCCGCTGGGCGACGCGCAGCCGTTCGAGTATTCGGAAGACTTGCCGAGCGGTGACGCATTTGAAATCGCCAAAACACCGAACGCCGGCGAACCTGGTACGTGGTACACGAACCCCGGAAGCGGCCAGATGCGGCTCTACGGAGCAGACGGCAATCCGGCTGTAGATCTTGATTTCGACCATGACCATGGTCAGGGCATCCCGCACGCGCACAATTGGAGTATCGACCCACTGTCGGGGAACCGCGTGCGTGGCCCCGGGTTGCCGATGTCTGTCTGGCCTTGAGGACCATTATGGATACAAATCTTTTTACCGACATTCGAAATATCCGTGAACTTCCGAGCTTCCATGATGCCGAGTTGATCGGGCTCGAACACGATACGGAAAATCGCACGCTTGAACTTCGTTTTCGTCGCATCGGTGGCCAAGTTGAAGTGCTCTATTTTTCGGGCGTCATCTCTCAGCGGCTGATTGATTTCGCTGCGCAGAACGTAGCGTCGCGGCTGCTGATTTCACCGCGATACGCGTTTTCACCCGCGGAGATTCGAACGTGGGTTCAGTGGATCAATAGCCGGGACGGCGCGACGGGGGCCGCAATCAGTGACCAGAAGCGCGACGAGTACGCCCGGGATTTAGCGGCAGGCCATCTTGTGTTGTTTGTGCTGGAGCCTTCATGCGGCGCGGAAATGGCGGTGCTATGTGCATCACTTTCGCTGAAGACGTCGCAGACGGGGTGATTTGCGCTCGAAGCCGTGACCAATTGCGAATGTCCGTGGTAGCGAGACGAAACAAGGCACGGCTCGTCGGGAATCTCGGCGTCTTTGTGCAACGGCACAAACGCAAGGCGCACGCCGGAGCCGATCCGAACGATAGACGGGACGTCATCAAGAAATGAAGGCCTTCTGGAATGGCTGGACGCCGCGATGATCACTACACTCTGAGCCGCAATCGGACCGACACGGTACTTGTATCAATTACCGTGGTCAGGATGCAAGTGGACGTGGACGTGTTTCGTGATGGACACATTGAGATGTGCGTTTTCAAGGGTTCTGAAAGCGCAACTGATGATAGCGGCCGGGTGAACGAAATTATCCGGGCAAACGCCTACTGATCTGGGATGCTGAACTGTTTCACCGTGCTCGGCGCGAACTACGGTGAAGTTACCGTTTGGATGATCTTGGATAGCCTTGGTTTTGCAGAGTGGAGTCGCGCAAGGCATTGATTTATAAAGGACTGTGGTGCGCTGATAAGACTCGGCGCCGCAGCCGCCGTCAATGCAATGCGCGGGGTGCGGGCGCCGGCCGCAGCGCGTGCGGGTCGCCGGCATCAGGCGCGCGCAGCGGGCCGCCGCTGTATGGTTGCGTCGACACCGAGAAGCCGAACGTATTGATGCCGTCCGAACACGCGACGAACACGCTGCCGCCATGCATCTCCGCGACCGCCTTGACGATCGACAGCCCCAGCCCGTGGTTCTCCTTGCTGTTCGCGCGCGCTTCCTCGAGCCGGTAGAAGCGCTCGAACACGTGCGCGCGCTGCGCGGGATCGATCGGCTCGCCGGGGTTCGCGACGGACACGTCGACGAGCGTGTCGCGGCGCGTGATCGTCACGTTCAGCGTCGCGCCGGGCGCCGAATGCTGGATCGCGTTGATCAGCAGGTTCGTCATCGCGCGGCGGAACAGCGAAGGGTCGACGGCTGCGCGCGCATCGCCGTGCAGTTCGGCGCGCAATTGCGCTTCATCGAGCGGAATTTCGAGGAAGTCGAGCATGCGCCGCACTTCGTCGGCGAGCGACACGTGCTTCAGGTCGGTCGCGCGTTCGCCGCGATCGCTGCGCGACAGGAACAGCATGTCGTTGATGATCACGCGCAACCGTTCGAACTCCTCGAGATTCGACTGCAGCGTCTGGCGCATCCGGTCGACCGAACGGTCGCGGCTCGTCAGCGCGACCTGGGTCTGGCCGATCAGGATGCTGATCGGCGTGCGCAGCTCGTGCGCGACGTCCGCATTGAACGCCTCGAGCCGCGCATAGGTCTGCTGGATGCGCTCGAGCGCGCCGTTGAACGACGCGGCGAGATCGCGCAGCTCGGTCGGCAGCGCGTCGGTGTGCAGCCGCTGGCGGCGATTGGTGGCACTGATGGCCGCGGCGTCCTGCGACAGCCGTTCGAGCGGTGCGAGCCCGAAGCGCGCGACCGCGCGGCTCAGCAGCAGCGTGATCACGGTGGCCGTCGCGATCAGCGCGGCGAGCGTCCACGCGAACCGGCGCAGCATGCGCTGCGTGCGCTCGCACGACGTCGCGACGATCAGCTTCAGGTCGGGCCGCTCGCCGCTGCCCGCGAGCGCGACGGTCTTCGTCATCACGTCGTAGCTGCTGTCGTTGAGCGCGTATTGCTGGAACGCACCGAACGGTTCGCCGACGGGCACGCCGTCAACTGGATGGCCGAAGCGGAAGTCGGCGTCGGGGCTCTCGATCTGGTAGCGCGTCGAGCCGTCGGGCGGTTCGAGATCGGCGAGCTTTTCCTGCATCAGGCGGCCGCGCGCGGCCGTGGTCGCGTGCGACACGATCATCTGCGCGACCTTCGCGCGCGTGTCGATCGTCGCGCGCAGTTCGGCGAACAACTGGCGCTCCATCATCACGAACAGCCCGCAGCCGACCAGCGTGAACACGAGCAGCGACACGATGCCGAACATCGCCGACAGCCGCAAGGTGATCGAGCGTTTCATGCGTGCCGCTCCGCGTCGCCTTCCTCGCGCGCCTCGAGCACGTAGCCCATGCCGCGGATCGTGTGCAGCAGTTTCTCCGCGAACGGGCCGTCGAGCTTCGCGCGCAGGCGCTTGATCGCCGTCTCGACGACGTTCGCGTTGCTGTCGAAGTTCACGTCCCACACGAGCTCGGCGATCGTCGTTTTCGACAGCACTTCGCCGCTGCGCCGCGCGAGCACGCCGAGCAATTGGAATTCCTGCGCGGTGAGGTCGAGGCGCGTGCCGTCGCGGGTCGCGCGGCGGCCGATCAGGTCGACGCGCAGGTCGCCGATCGAGATCAGCGTCGATTCCTGCACGCGCGCGCGGCGCGTGAGCGCGCGCAGCCGCTCGATCAGCTCGAGGAACGAGAAGGGCTTGGTCAGGTAGTCGTCGGCGCCGCCGCGCAGCCCGCGCACGCGGTCGTCGACGCGATCGCGCGCGGTCAGCATGATCACGGGCGTCTGCTTCTGCGCGCGCAACGCGCGCAGCACGCCGAAGCCGTCGAGTTTCGGCAGCATCACGTCGAGCACGACCACGTCGTAGTCGAATTCGATGGCCTTCCACGCGCCGTCCTCGCCGTCGAGCGCGGTATCGACGACCCAGCCTTCCTCGGTCAGGCCGCTCTTCAGGTATTCGACGACTTTCGGTTCGTCTTCGACGATCAGGACTTTCATGGATTCGTTCGCCTATCGGGGATTAGGGGCCGACGCTCGCGGCGGGCTGCGGGCTGGCTGTCGCGACATCGGTGGGCGTCGCGCCGCCGTCCCAGCCGCCGCCGAGCGCCTTCGCGAGAAACACGACGAGCGCCGCGCGCTGGCCCTGGATCTGCACGGCCTGGCGCTCGCTCGTCAGCAATTGCTGCTGGGCCGTCAGCACGTCGATGAACGGCGTCAGGCCGCCCGTATAGCGGTCCTGCGCGAGCGACACGAGCTTGCGCGCGTCGTCGACGGCCGCCGACGCCTGCTGCGCGGCCTGCGCCAGCACCGACAGGCCCGTCACCGCATTCTGCACCTCCTGGAACGCGGTGAGCACGGTCTGCCGGTAACTGGCCTGCGCGGCCACGTAGCCGGCCTGCGCGAAATCGACGCCGGCCTTCAGCTTGCCGCCCTGGAACAGCGGCTGGCTGACCGACGCGCCGAGCGACCACAGCAGCGCCGGCACGGTAAACAGGCCGGAGAAGCGCGTCGCGTCCCAGCCGATGTCCGGCGACAGCGCGATGCGCGGGAAGTACGCGGCGCGCGCGACGCCGATCTGCGCGTTCGCGGCGGCCATCGCGCGCTCGGCCGACGCGACGTCGGGCCGCCGCTGCAGCAGATCGCTCGGCAAGCCGGTCGGCAGCGCGGGCGCGTTGATCGGCACCACGCGCGGCGGCAGCGAAAACGCCGGGGCCGGCGTGCCGACCAGCGTCGCGATCGCCGTCTCGACCTGCGCGCGCTGCTGGATCAGCAACTGCGCCTGCGTGCGCGTCGCATCGAGCTGCGAGCGTTGCTGCAGCAAGTCGAGGCCGGACACCGCGCCGAGCTCGTGGCGCGCGCTCACGTAGTCGAGCGCCTTCTGCTGCAGGTCGATCGAGCGCTTGACGACGTCGATCTCGGTGTCGAGCTCGCGCAGCGCGAAGTAGCTCGACGCGAGATCGGCGCTCAGCACGAGGCGCGCGTTCGCGAAATCGTCGCGCGCCTGCTCGGAGCCGGCCTGCGCGGATTCGACGTTGCGCCGCACGCGGCCGAACAGGTCGAGTTCGTAGCTGACGCTCGCGCCGACCTGGATCTCGTTCTGCACGGTCGACATGCTTTTCGTCGCGTAATTGGTCTGCGGCCGGTCGGCGGAGATCTTGAAGCGCTGGCCGCTCGCGTTCAGCCCGACGGCCGGATACTGCGCGGACGCGACCGACGCCAGCGTGGCCTTCGCCTGGTCGTAGCGCGCGGCGACGGCCTTCAGGCTCTGGTTGTTGCGCAGCGCGTCGGCTTCCAGCGCGTCGAGCTGCGCGTCGCCGAACGCGGTCCACCACGCCGGATCGAGCGGCGCACGGGCCGGCGCGGCCGGGTGCCAATACGCGTCGGCCGGATCGAGCCGCCACGCGGCCGGCGTGTCGACGGCGGGGCGCCGGTAGTCGGGGCCGACCGTGCAACCGGCGAGCGCCGCGAGCGCGACAGCGGTCACGGCGGTCACGGCGGCCGTCGGACGCAGGCGGGCGCGCATCGCGCTCACGACTTCGCTCCCGCGGCCGCGGAGGCCGGCTTCGCGGCGGGCGGCGCCTGCACGACGACCGGGTCGCCGTTCGCGAGCGCGTCGCTCGGGTTCGCGACGAGGCGGTCGTTCGGCGTGAGCGGGCCGTCGACTTCGAGCGTCTGCCCGATCGTGCGCACGACCGTCACCGCCTTCAGGCGCACCTGGCCGTTCGCGTCGACGGTCGCGACCGTCGGCCCCTCGGCACGGAACAGCAGCGTATTGGCCGGAATCTGCAGGCGGCCGACCGGCGTCATCGGCAGCGTCGCCTGCACGTACGCGCCGGGCAGCAGCCGTCCGTCCGGGTTCGGCAGCGTGATCTCGATCTGCAGCGAACGCGTCGCGACATCGATCGCCTGGGACGTGCGCGTGATCGTGCCGTCGAAGGTCTTGCCCGGCAGTTCGGCCTGCGCGACGCCCACGTGCTGGCCGACCTTCACCTGCTGCGCGTAGGCCTGCGGCACCTGTACGTACAGGCGCAGCCGGTCGGCCTGCACGACCGTGAACAGCGCGCGGCCTGCGTTGCCGGAATTGACGAGATCGCCGACGTCGACGTTGCGCTGCGTGACGACACCGTCGATCGGCGCGACGATGCGCTGGAAGCCCTTCAGTTCGGTGAGCCGGCGCATGTTCGCGTCGGCCGCCGCGAGGTTCGCGGTGCCCTGGTTGAACGCGCCCTGGCGGTCGTCGAGTTCCTGCTGCGACACCGCATCGCGCTGGCGCAGCTGCTGCGCGCGGTCGAACGACGTCTTCGCGAGCGCGAGCGCGGCCTGCGCCTGCTGGCGCTGCGCTGTGGCCTGCGCGAGCTCCTGGTTCAGCTCGGGCGTGTCGAGCTCGGCAAGCACCTGGCCCTGCTTCACGTGCGCGCCGATGTCGGCCTGCCAGCGCAGCACGTAGCCGCTCGCACGCGCATAGATCGGCGCCTCGACGAAGCCGCGCAGCGTGCCGGGCAGCGTCAGCTTGCCGCCGGTGGCCGCATCGACCGGATGCACGATGCTCACGTACTGGCGCGTGTTCTGCTCGGCCACCGCGTCGAGCCGGCCGCGGTTCAACACGTTGACGATGATCGTGCGCGCGGCGCCGGCGGCCAGCAGCACGCCGATCACGATCAGCACGACCCGCGCGCGCCGCGACACCGACGTGCGCGTCGGCAGGTGCATGCCGTGTTCGTCCACCTGGATGCCGACGGAGCTGTGATGTTTCTCTTCCATGAATTCAACCAATCCAACCGGGTATAGGGTGGGCGAAAGTCAGTGTCCGGCCTGGCGCGCGCGCCGGCGGGCGAGCCGCGCATGCACGCCGCCGAACACGAGCGGCACGAACAGCAGCGTCGAAACGGTGGCGAACAGCAGCCCGCCGATCACCGCGCGGCCGAGCGGCGCGTTCTGCTCGGCACCTTCGCCGAGTCCGAGCGCCATCGGCACCATCCCGATGATCATCGCGAGCGCCGTCATCAGCACCGGGCGGATCCGCGTCGCGCCGGCCTCCAGCGCGGCCGTGAGCGGCGGCGCACCGGCCGCGAGACGCTGGCGCGCGAACGACACGACCAGGATGCTGTTCGCGGTCGCGACGCCCACCGTCATGATCGCGCCGGTCAGCGCCGGCACGCTCAGGTGCGTGCCGGTGATGAACAGCATCCACGCGATGCCGGCAAGCGCGGCCGGCATCGCGCTGATGATGATCAGCGGGTCGAGCCACGACTGGAAATTCACGACGATCAGCAGGTAGACGAGCACGATCGCCATCGCGACGCCGGCGCCGAGGCCCAGATACGACGTGCGCATCGTCTCGACCTGGCCGCGCACCGACAGCTCGGTGCCGCGCGGCAGCGTCGCGCGCGCGTCGGACACGATCCGGTCGATCTCGCCCGCGACCGAGCCGAGATCGCGGCCCTCGACGCTCACGTACAGGTCGATCGCCGGGCGGATGTTGTAGTGCGTGACCACGGCCGGACTCGCGACGGGATGGATCCGTACGAGGTTGCCGAGCAGTTGCGGCGGCATGCCGGTGCGGCCGCTCGCGGAAATCGGCGTGCCGAGCAGGTCGTCGATCGACGAGATGTTGTATTGCGGGGTCTGGATCTGCAGCGGGTACTGGACGCCCGTGCGCGGATTGATCCAGAACGACGGCGTCGTCTGGGAACTGCCGGACAGCGAGATCAGCATGTTCTGCGCGACGTTCTGCGCGGAGAGGCTGAGCTGCTGCATGCGCGTACGGTCCATGTCGGCCACCAGGGTCGGTTCGTCGTTGCGCTGCAGCACGTGCACGTCGACGGCGCCGGGGATTTGCCTGATCTTCTTCATCAGGCTGCTCGCGATAGTCATGTTACTCGCGAGATCGTTGCCGAGCACCTGCACGTCGATCGCGGCAGGCTGCCCGAAGTTCAGGATCTGCGTGATGATGTCCGACGGCTGGAAGAAGAATTCGACGCCGGGGAAGCGCCGCGGCAGCAGCGTGCGCAGCGTCTGCACGTAGTGCGCGGTCGCGCGATGGCCGGGCTTCAGCGCGATCAGCAGTTCGCCGTCGAGCGAGCCGATCGTGCCGCTGTTGCTGTACGACAGGTTGATGCCGCTCACCGGCAGCCCGAGATTGTCGACAATGGCGCCCAGTTCGTCGGGCGGCACGGCTTCGCGGATCACGCGCTCGACCTGATCGGTGAGGCGAGCGGTTTCCTCGATCCGGTAGCCGGTCGGCGCGCGCAGGTGCAGCCGGATGTTGCCGGAATCGGCGTTCGGGAAGAAGTCGCGGCCGAGCACGAACACGAGGCCGGTCGACAGCACGCAGAAACCGAGGAAGCACATCGCGTAGAAGCGGCGACGCACCAGCAGCATGCTGAGCAGTACGATGTACCACGCGCGCAGTCGCTCGAATGCACCGTTGAACGCGTGATGGATGCGCGCGAAGCGCGACGTCGAACGGGCGGGGCCGGTGCCGGCCTGCTGCGGGCGGAACAGCAGCATCGCGAGCGTCGGCACGAGCGTGCGCGACAGCACGTAGGACGCGAGCATCGCGAACACCACCGCCTCGGCGAGCGGCACGAACAGGAAGCGCGCGACGCCCGTCAGAAAGAACATCGGCACGAACACGATGCAGATGCACAGCGTCGACACGAATGCGGGCACCGCGATCTCGCCGGCGCCTTCGAGAATCGCGTCGTGCAAGCGGGTACTGAACGACGACTCCCGCGCTTCCTGCGGTCGCTGCCCATTGACGGAGCCGCTCGGCAGGCGCGTACCGAGATGCAAGTGCCGCTCGATGTTCTCGATCGTGACGGTCGCATCGTCGACCAGGATCCCCACCGCGAGCGCGAGCCCGCCGAGCGTCATGATGTTGATGGTCTCGCCGAGCGCCGACAGCGCGATCAGCGACGTGAAGATCGACAGCGGGATCGAGATCGCGATGATCAGCGTGCTGCGCCAGTTGCCGAGGAACAGCAGGATCATCATCGCGGTCAGCACGGCGGCGATCAGCGCCTCGTGAATCACGCCCTGCACCGCGGCGTTGACGAACACCGACTGGTCGAACAGCGGCGTGATCGTGAGCCCTTCGGGCAGCGTCGGGATCACCTTCGGCAGCAGTGCCTTCAGATCCGACACGACCTTCAGCGTCGACGCATCGCCGGTCTTCAGGATCGACATCAGCACGCCGCGCTGGCCGTTCTGGCGCACGACGTTGGTCTGCGGCGCGAAACCGTCGCGCACCGACGCGACTTCGCGCAGGTAGGTCGTCGCGCCGTTGACGGTCTGGATCGGCAGGTCGTTGATGTCGGCGATCGTGTCGGCCGACGCGTTGGTGTCGATCCGGTATTCGCTCTGGCCCATCTTCGCGGTACCGGTTGGCAGCACGAGGTTCTGCGTGTTGACCGCGTTGACGATGTCGGCCGGCGTGAGGCCCTTCGCGAGCAGCGCCTGCGGATCGAGGTCGATCGCGACCACGCGCGTGCGGCCGCCATACGGGAACGGAATCTGTGCGCCGCGCACCGTGATCAGTTGCGGGCGCAGGAAGTTGAGCGCGATGTCGGCGAGCGACTGTTCGCTGAGCGTCTTGCTCGACAGCCCGAGCTGGATCACCGGGATGCTCGACGCGGAATACGTGATCACGAGCGGCGGCGTCGCGCCCTGCGGCATCTGGCGGACGATCGCCTGCGCGGACGAAACCGTCTGCGCGATGGCCGTCTGCACGTTCGCGCCGGGTTGCAGGAACACCTTCACGACCGCGATGCCCGGCAGCGACGTCGACTCGATGTGCTCGATGTTGTTGACGGTGGTCGTCAGGATCCGCTCATGCACGGCCGTGATGCGATTGGTCATCTCCGACGCGGAGAAGCCGTTGTAATTCCAGATCACGCTAATGACGGGAATGTTGACCGCCGGCAGCACGTCGACAGGCGTGCGCATCAGCGCCAGCGGGGTGGCCAGCACGATCATGACGGCCATCACGATGAACGTGTAGGGGCGCCTGAGCGCGAGATTGACGATCCACATGGAGGCGGCGGGACAGGCGGTGATCAGGCGTCGGTGGAGGGAACCCGAATGATAGGCGTCGGGGCTGAACGGGTTACTGACGCGAAACTGGCGAAGGTGTCAGGTTGCGGCGCGGCGATGACAAGCCGATTCATCGGAGGAAATGCGCGCGGACGCAGGTGGCCGGAAACGGCGGCCGAACCGAATGCGCATGCCGCGGCGGCGACGAGTCGGTTCATCGGGTTCGCTTAGATCTGCTCCATCCCGACCCGCGCGAGCGCGGCCAGATCGACGACCTCGATCTGGTTGTACGCGAGCCGCAGCACGCCGCGCTTCTCGAGTTGCTGCAGCGCCTGGTTGATCCGCTGCCGCGACACGCCGACGAGCATCCCCAGTTCCTCCTGCGAGATCGCGAGCGACGGGCCGGTGTCCGGGTACAGGTCGCGGTTGAACAGCTGCGCGAGCGCCTGGGCGACGCGCGCGTCGACGTCGAGCAGGCGGCTGTTCTGGATCGACGCGATGAATTCGCCCATCCGGTTGTTGAGCTGATGGATCACGAAGCGCGTGAACGGCAGGCTCGAGTCGAGCAGCGCATGGAACGTGTCGACCGGCACGAACAGCACGGTCGAGCGCTGGACCGCGACGACTTCGTACTTGCGCAGCTCGCGCTTGATCACGCTGCCTTCGCCGAACCAGCCGCCCGACGGCACGCCGGAAAACGTGCAGCCACGGCCCGACGCATTGAAGATCGCGAGCTTCAGCAACCCGCGATGCACGCCGATCCAGTACTCGGACGGCGCGAGCCGCTGCGCGATCACGTCGCCGGCCTCGCGCTGCTCGGCGCGCGACTGCGTGAGCACGAGCGCCTGGTGTTCCGGCGCCAGTGCGCGGAACCAGGCGCACTGGCCGAACAGCGCGGACAGCGCGGGCAACGGGCCCGGTTCGAGCGGCGTGTCGGCCGGCGGGTTGGCCGGCAGATTGGCCGAGGTAGCGGTCGCGTCGGGCGGCGCAACGAGAGGGTCGTGCATGGATACGGGTTTGCGAGGTTAGGGATAACGCGCAGCGTTCGACGCGCACTCTGTCGTTTCGATGACAGACGGCTCACAATAGCGCCCGTTAGGCTGTCGGCAATTGAACCACATCAAAACGAATCGGGGTGCATGCACTCCGGCTGGATACGAGATCGAAGCGTGCGCCGCGGCATCGACGCACGCGCCGATCGACGGAAAACGGGAGACAGGATCATGACGCAGATGTTCGAGGCCGGACTCGGCCGCCGCGACGCCAACTATGTGCCGCTCACGCCAATCGATTTTCTGGTCCGCGCGGCCGAAGTCTACGGCGAGCGCCTCGCGATCGTGCACGGCGACGTGCGGCGCACGTGGGGCGAGACTCATACGCGGGCGAAGCAGCTCGCAAGCGCGCTCGCGCAGGCCGGCGTCGCGCGCGGCGACACGGTCGCGGCGCTGCTGCCGAACATCCCGGCGATGGTCGAGGCGCACTTCGGCGTGCCGATGGCCGGCGCCGTGCTCAACACGATCAACACGCGGCTCGACATCTCGTCGGTGCTGTTCATGCTGCGTCACGGCGAAGCGAAGGTGCTGATCGTCGACACCGAATACGCGGATCTCGCGCACCGGGCAGCGCGCGAAGTGCCGGGCCTGAAGATCGTCAGCGTCGCCGACGCGATGCCGGCCGACCCCGCGCGCTTCGCGGGCGCGACCGACTACGAAGCGTTCGTCGCGGGCGGCGACCCCGACTATGCGTGGACGCCGCCCGCCGACGAATGGGATGCGATCGCGCTGAACTACACGTCCGGCACGACGGGCGACCCGAAGGGCGTCGTCTATCACCATCGCGGCGCGTATCTCGCGGCGATCAGCAACATCCTCGAATGGGACATGCCGAAGCACGCGGTGTATCTGTGGACGCTGCCGATGTTCCACTGCAACGGCTGGTGCTTTCCATGGGCCGTCGCGGCGCGTGCGGGCGTGAACGTCTGCCTGCGCAAGTTCGACGCGAAGACGGTGTTCGACCTGATCCGCAGCGAACGCATCACGCATTACTGCGGCGCGCCGATCGTGCAGAGCGCGATCGCGAACGCGCCGGCCGAGTTTCGCGCGGGCATCGATCACACGGTGCACGCGATGGTCGCCGGCGCGGCGCCCGCGCCGGCCGTGATCGCGAAGATGAAGGAGATCGGCTTCGACCTGCTGCACGTGTACGGGCTGACCGAGGTCTACGGCCCGGCGACCGTGTGCGCGAAGCAGGCGCACTGGGATGCACTGCCCGACGACGAACGCGCGCGCCTGAACGCGCGGCAGGGCGTGCGCTATCACCTGGAAGCGGGCGCGACGGTGCTCGACCCGGACACGATGGCGCCGGTGCCGGCCGACGGCGAGACGCTCGGCGAGATCATGTTCCGCGGCAACATCTGCATGAAGGGCTACCTGAAGAATCCGAAGGCCACCGACGAGGCGTTCCACGGCGGCTGGTTCCATACGGGCGATCTCGGCGTGCTGACGCCGGACGGCTATATCCGCATCAAGGATCGCCGCAAGGACATCATCATTTCCGGCGGCGAGAACATCTCGAGCATCGAGGTCGAGGATGCGCTGTACCGGCATCCGGCCGTCGCGGTCGCGGCGGTCGTTGCGATGCCCGACCCGAAGTGGGGCGAGGTGCCGTGTGCGTTCGTCGAGCTGCGCGACGGCGCGAGCGCGACCGAGGAGGAGATCGTCGCGCACTGCAAGCAGCTGCTCGCGGGGTTCAAGGTGCCGAAGGTCGTGCGCTTCGGCGAGCTGCCGAAGACGTCGACCGGCAAGATCCAGAAATTCCAGCTGCGCAACGAGGTCGGATCGGACAAGGCGATCGACTTGGCGGGCGACAAGAAGTAGGCGGCAGGCGGCCACCGCCGGGCGACGCTCATGCGTCGCGCTCGAGCCGGAACACGCTGACGGCTTCCGACAGTTGCGCGGCCTGGTCGCGCAGTGCGACGGCCGCGCGTTCGGCATCCGAGATCAGCGTCGCGTTCTGCTGCGTGGCCTCCCCGATCTGCGTGACGGCCTGGTTCACCTGCTCGATACCGGTCGATTGCTCACGCGACGCGGCGCTGATCTCACCGATCAGCGTGCGGACCTGATCGACGCGCGCGACGATGTCGCGCATCGTGCCGCGCGCCGCGTCCGCGATTCGATAACCCTGTTCGACGGTCGTCGACGATTCGGCGCTCAGCGTGTCGATTTCCTTGACCGCGGCCGCGCTGCGCTGCGCGAGCGCGCGCACTTCGGCCGCGACCACCGCGAAGCCCTTGCCGTGCTCGCCCGCGCGCGCGGCCTCGACGGCTGCGTTCAGCGCCAGGATGTTGGTCTGGAACGCGATGCCTTCGATCGCGCCGGTGATTTCGGCGATCCGGCGCGTCGCGCGGCCGATTTCGTCCATCGTCGCGACCACCCGCTGCACCGCCTCGTCGCCGTCGGTCGCGGCGGCCGATGCGTTGGCGACCAGCGCGTTCGCTTGCGCCGCGTGCTCGGCATTCTGCTGCACGGCGGCCGTGATCTGCTCCATGCTGGCCGCCGTCTGTTCGACGCTGCTCGCCTGCGTCGCGATCCGCGCGGCGATGTCGCCGCTGCCGGCCGCGATGCCGACCATGCCGCGCGCGATGTCGGCCGAGCCGCTGCGTACCTGCGCGACGATCCGCGCCAGGCCGTCGCCGATCCCGTCGACTGCCTGCACGAGCCGGCCGATCTCGTCGTTGCCCGCGGCGCTGCGTGCCGCGTCGCCGTCGCGGATTCGCACGCTGAGGTCGCCCGCGGCGTAGCGTTCGGACGCACGTGCCGCCGCGTCGAGCGGCCGGCTCACGACGCGCCTTACGACGACGACGAACAGCGCCGCGAACGCCGCGACGAGCACGGCTGCGATCATCAGGAAGCGGTCGCGGGTGGTGCGCATGCCGGCGAGCAGTTCGTCGTCGACCGCGATGCCGCCGACCAGCCACTGCCACTGCGGAATCGTGGTGAACGACACGAATTTCGCGGTCGGCCGGGCATCGTGCGCGGCGGAGTCGGTCGACGTATACGTGAGCCGGCCCTGGCCGGCCGCGAGCATCTGCGTGTACGGCGCGCGCGCGTCGTCGGCGCGTTGGCCGGCTGCGTCGGGATGGACCACGAAGGTGCCGCGCGATGCGCCCGGCGCTGCGTCGAGCACGAAGTAGTAGCCGTTCTCGCCGATCTTCAACGCGCGGATGCCGTCCTGGACGACTTGCAGCTCGGCGCCGACGTCGAGACCGACGAACAATGCGCCGATCACGCGCCCTGTTGCGTCGGTGACCGGTTTGTACTGCGTGATGTACGACCGGCCGAACAGTTTGGCGAGGCCCGTGTAGCTGCGCCCGGCGGCGAGCGGCGCGTAGGCGGGGCTCGCGCGATCGAGGCGCGTGCCGACCGCGCGCGCGCCGTCCTGTTTCTTCAGCGACGTCGTGATGCGCACGAAATCGTCGCCGTCGCGCGCGAAGATCGTCGCGATCGCGCCGCTTTTCTTCAGGAACTGGTCGGGAATCGAGTAATCGAGGTCGAGCGGTTGGCCGCCCGCGGAAAGCGTGGGCGCGGCGACGCCGCCGATGTCGACGGTGCGCGCCGGGTCGAGCGAGAAATCGGCCGGCAGGAAACTCGCGAACAGCGACATCGCGCGACTGGCTTCGGCGGACAGCGCCTTGTCGAACATCTCGACCATCGCACGGATCGACTGCTCCTTGTCGGCGATTCGCGCGTGCGCCTCGTCCGCGAGTTGCTGGCTGGCAAAGTGGGCGAGCGCCCACGCGAAAACGGTGAACAGCAGTGCGACGAGCGTGCACGCCAGCGCGGCAAGGCGCGCGCCGACGCTCACCCGGCCCAATTGGGTCATTCTCATGTGGCATCCTGAGTGGGGAGGGAGAGGGGCGGAACGCACGCGTCACCGCACACCGTAAGGAATACGGCAGCTTCGGCGGATTCTTTAGCGGTGCGAAGCCGGTAGTGGCGCGAGCAGGCGCCTCGGACGCAGGAAAGGTCGCGTCAGTAAGTCACGAGCCATGCGACCGCCAGATACCGGCCGACCTTCGCGATCGTCACGATCGCGAGGAAGGCCGGCAGCGGCTCGCGCAGCACGCCGGCGATCATCGTCAGCGGATCGCCGATCACCGGCGCCCAGCTCAGCAGCAGTGACCAGCGGCCGTAGCGCGCGTACCAGCGTTCGGCGCGCGCGAGTGCGGCCGGCTTGATGGGAAACCAGCGGCGGTCGCGGAAGTGCTCGATGCCGCGGCCGAGCGCCCAGTTGATCGTCGAGCCCGCGACGTTGCCGACGCTCGCGACGAGCAGCAGCGCCCACACGGGCTCGCGCCCGGCGAGCAGCAGGCCGGCAAGCACGGCTTCGGACTGGAGCGGCAACAGCGTCGCCGCGACCATCGACACGGCGAACAGGCCGCCGTAGGTGAGCAGTTCGGACATCGCGCGATTGTACCGGCCGTGGGGTGTGGATCGATCGGCTGGCGCCGGTCATGCGGCGTCGGTGGTGCCGAACAGCAGGTGCGAGATCATCGACTTGTCGACCGGTTCGTCGTTGAGGGTGCTGGCGGGCAGTTCGCCCGCGAGCGGCTGCGGCAAGAACACCATGTCTGGCTTCAGCAGGGGCAGCCGCTCGAGGTTGCGCTGCGGGTTCACGAGCGCGACGGCCCGCTCCGTCGGGGCGATCCCGCGGATCGCGAGGATGATGCTGCCTGTTCAAGGGGGCGGGCGGCGGGTGACACGGCCCCCGTGCGCGGCTGCTCAGTTCCAGCCGACCATGATCGCGCCCATTCCGACCAGCAGCCCGCCCGTCACGCGGTTCATCGCGCGCATTCGTGCCGGCCGCCGCAGCGCCCGGCTCAGCCGGTGCGAGAACAGCGCCATCGACGCGACCCCGCCGGCGAACAGCAGCGCGAAGGTCGTCGCGAGCAGCAGGAATTGCGCGTTCAGGCTCCAGTCGGCGTTCGGGACGATGAACTGCGGAAAGAACGACGGGAAGAACAGCAACGTCTTCGGGTTCAGGCCGGAGGTGGCGACGCCGCGCCAGAACAGTGCGCGGCCGGTGTCGGTGTCGGGTGCGGCGATGCCGGTTTCCGCAGAAGCGGCGGGAGCGGTTGCCGGCGCGCGGCTGAGCCATTGCTTGCAGCCGAGCCACACGAGGTACGCGGCGCCGGCCCAGCGCAGCACGGTGAGCGCGTGCTCGTCGAGATGGACCAGCGAATTCAGGCACAGCGCGGTGAGCGCGAGTTGCAGCAGCACGGCGAGCGTGCCGCCCCACACGCACGGCAGCGCACGGCGCCAGCCGGCGCGCAGCGCCTGATTCATCGTGAGGAGGTTGACGGGGCCGGGGGCATAGATGAGGACGGCGGATGCAGCGAGGAACGACAGATAAAGCCTGAACGACATGACGGGAAGGACGGGGACGGGAACAGGGAGTCGGGCGCCGGCCCGGCCGCCGGATAGGCGTGCGGGTGGCGGGCAATCGCATGCCTGCGTGTCCGGCGCCGCAACTCGTGATTGCGGCTGGCGTCCCGCTGCGAAGGGGTGGTCGAGGGGGCGTGCCGGACAACAGGCATGGAGAAAATGTATCAAGCCGGCCGGTTAAAAGGCTTCCTGTTTTCCAGCAAAACCGAGCCAAAACCAGAATCCTGTTCAGATAGAATGGCGATTTCAAGTAGAAGATTCTTTTCGCCATGGCTCCCCGCGAACGCACGCCGAAAACCCTCGACAACCAGGACCGCAAGATCCTCGGTGCCCTGCAAAAAAACGCGCGTCTGTCGAACGCCGAACTGGCCGAACAGATCGGCATGTCGACCACCGCATGCTGGAACCGCACGCGGCAACTCGAACTCGACGGCTACATCGACGGCTACGTCGCGCTGGTCAATCAGCGCATGCTCGGCTATGCGGACATCGTGATCCTCGAAGTCACGCTCGATCGCCACGAAGACGACGCGCTCGCGCGTTTCGGCGCCGAACTCGCGGCGTTGCCCGAAGTGCTCGAGGCTTACCTGGTGTCGGGCGAATACGATTACTGGATCAAGGTCGCGGTGGACGGGACGGCCGGCTACGAGCGCTTCCTGCGCGACAAGCTGTATCGGATTTCGAGCATTCGCCACAGCCGCTCGATGTTCGCGCTGCGGTGCATGAAGGACGTGCCGTCGATTCAGGTGTGACGACGGCCAAGACGTGGCCGCGCGTCATCGTGCCGATGAGGTTGCGGTTGCGTTGAGAAAGGCGGTGATCGGGCTGTCGCGGCCAGTGCGCACGGCCCGGAGCGGGATGCAGGCGGGAAATTCGAGCAGGGCGGGAAAACGGATGAATCTTCCGTGCCGGCACACTCGGTACTGGCACCGCCACTGGCATCCGCATCACAACGCTCACATCGCGTGAGCGCATCACTCATATCGGGGCCACTCGGCCCTTTATACGATATCCGTCGGAACCACCGATGCCGGACGCGGCGGCCTTTCGGCGCGCGTCCCGGCAAGCGGATCAGGTGGACATCGTGCCGCCGGCCGGCGGCCAGTCGCTGCGTTCAGCGCGGCAGGCGTGCGTGCGCTTGGGCGATGATTTCGCAGTTCTCGAGGTGCAGTGCCCATGCTTCTGCAAGCAGTTCGCCAATACGTGTGAGCCAGCCAGCGGATTGGGTGGAACGATCGGAGATGTTAGACGTTTGCATGACGAAGCCCCGTATAGGTGGCGAGTTAGGGATAACCCTAATCATAGAGGAGCGTCACCGCTCTGTGAAATGCGATTTCGTTATATGAGAATTACTGACAATCTTTGTTGCTGCTTCGCAACATGAGCGCTGTCCGCGAGCGTCGTTGCGCAACAGACAGACGTGACGAGGCCGCGGCGAGCACGGCCTCGCAATGAGGAACAGGAAGGGACGTCGGGCCGACGATTACTCGCCGATCCACCCGAATCGCCACGACAGGCGGCGCGTCGCGGCGAGCAGCGTATGCGCGAGCGCGCTGTCCGGCCCGCGCGGGAAGCCGCGCGACGAGCCGATGATCGCGATCACGAGCCGGATGCTGCCGGTGTGATCGAACACGGGCGCGGCGATCGTCCCGATCCCCGGCACCGGCGCGTCGAACGCGAAATCGAGTTCGTCCGTGCGGATCGTCGCGAGCCGCGCGCGGAACGCGTCGTCGACCTGCGTCGCGCCGCCTGCGAGGCGCACCGGCTCGTCGGCCAGGAGGCCAGCCAGCACGTCGTCGGACATGCCGGCCGCGAAGATCCGCCCGATCGCGGTATTCACGAGCGACATCACCGTGCCGACCTGCAGGCTCACGTGCTGCGGCCGTGCCGATTCCTCGAGGCGGATCACGGTTGGCCCGAGCGGCCCGAGGGTCGCCGCGGCGACGCTCATGTCGGTCGCGGCCGCCAGCGCGACGATCTCCGCTTCGGCATCGCGCGTCGGCGACACGCGTTGCATCGCGATCAGGCCGAGCGCCTGGCCAAGCGGGCCGCCGCCGAAGCAGCCGGCATCGTCGCGACTCAGCAGGCCGATCTTCTGCAGGCTCACCAGATGCGGAAACGCCTTCGCGGCCGGCATGCCGGCCGCCGCCGCGAGATCGCGCAGCGGCAGCGCACGGCCCGCCGAGACGAGCGCGAGCAGCAGGTCGCCCGTGCTGTCGAGCGCATTGATGCCGCGCTGGGCTTTCGTGTCGTCGGCGAGCGCGGGCGGCAGGCGCTGGACCGATGCAGCCGCGGCCGGCGCGCTGGGCTGCGCGTCGCGTCCCGCATCGAGCGATGCGGTGGCCTGCCGCGCCGCATCGCGCAACGCGGTCGCGATCGGGCCGTCCCAGCCGACGTCGATCGACCCGGTCGAACCGATCACCGTCAACGCGAGTTGCAGGCGGCCGTCCGCATCCAGCACCGGCACGCACATCGCACTGACGCCGGGGCTCGGCCGGTCCACGCCGCGCTCGATCCCGCGCGCGCGGATCGCATCGAGCTCGGCCTGCCACGCGCCGGCATCGGACGTGGGCTGCTCGCCTTCCGCGCCCGCGAGCGTGTCGCCGGCGCCGGCCTGGCTGGCCGCCATCGCGTCCAGCAGCGCGGGGTCGCCGAATGCGCGGAACACGCGGCCGGTCGCCGTCGTATCGAGCGACATCACCGATCCGACGTGCAGGTTCACATGCAACGGATAGCCGCCGTGCTCGATGCGCACGATCGTCGGCCCGAGCGCGCCCGGCACCGACAGCGCGACGCTCAGGCCGACCGTTTCCGCGAGCCGCGCCGCGTGCGGGAGCGCCGCGCGATAGGCCGGCTGGCGTTCGATCGACATCAGTCCGAGCCGCAGCGACAGCGGCCCCGGCTCGTAGTTGCCGGTGAGCGCGTCGCGTTTCACGAGCGCGAGCCGCGTCAGGCTGACGAGATAGGTATGCGCCTGCGCGGTCGACAACCCGGCCGCGGCCGCCAGCTCGGACAGCCCGAGCGGCTTGCGCCGACGCGCGAGCGCGTCGAGCAGCCTGCCGCCGACCTCGACGCTCTGAATCCCGCGCTGCGCCTTGGGCGGCGCGTCGTCTGCGCTGACTTCGTGGTTCTGCACGCGATGATTCTTCCGTTGACGAAACCCCGCATGGTATCCGACGCCATTTGACGCGCCAGCCCGCAGGTTTACCCGTATTGGACAATAGCAAGCTAATTTGTCATTGACAAATAATTGACGGAAGTCGATGATCCACTCACTCCCCTCAACACATGGCTCGCAGCCACGGAACGCAACATGGCCAAAGCATTCGCCTCCCAAGCCGATCTGGAAGTGAAGAAGATCACCTGGACGCAACTGTCCGAGAACGCGTACGCATATACCGCCGAAGGCGACCCGAACTCGGGCGTGATCATCGGCGACGACAGCGTGCTGATCGTCGATACGACCGCCACGCCCGCGATGGCGCAGGACCTGATCGCGAAGATCCGCAGCGTGACCGACAAGCCGATCAAGCACGTCGTGCTGTCGCATTACCACGCGGTGCGCGTGCTCGGCGCGTCCGCGTATTTCGCCGAAGGCGCGCAGCACGTGATCGCGAGCCGCGGCACCTATGAAATGATCGTCGAGCGCGGCGAGGCCGACATGAAGTCGGAAATCGAGCGCTTCCCGCGCCTGTTCGCGGGCGTCGAGACGGTGCCGGGCCTGACCTGGCCGACGCTCGTGTTCGAGCGCGAGATCACGCTGTTCCTCGGCAAGCTCGAGGTGAAGATCATGCACGTCGGCTCGGGCCATACGAAGGGCGACACGATCGTCTGGCTGCCGTCGCAGAAGGTGTTGTTCTCCGGCGACCTGGTCGAATACGACGCGGCCTGCTATTGCGGCGACGCGCAGCTCGAACAGTGGCCGGCCACGCTCGAGGCGCTGCGCGCGCTCGGCGCGGAAAAGCTCGTGCCGGGCCGCGGCCCCGCGCTGCTGAATCCGGCCGACGTGAACAAGGGCCTCGACTATACGAAGGACTTCGTGACGACCCTGCTCGCGCAGGGCCGCAAGGCCGTCGAGCGCAATCTCGACCTGAAGGCGTCGATGGCGCTCACGCGCGAGGCGATGGATCCGAAGTTCGGCAACGTGTTCATCTACGAGCACTGTCTGCCGTTCGACGTGTCGCGCGCGTTCGACGAGGCGAGCGGCATCACGCATCCGCGCATCTGGACCGCGCAGCGCGACAAGGAAATGTGGGACGCGCTGCAGGACTGAGCGGGCCACGGCGGCGGGGGGCGTCCGGGCGGACGTCCCGCCGTTTTCCTGACGGCCCGTGAACGGCGGCGGCATTGCGCCGCGGTTTCCGGAGCCGACTTCCGATCTCACAAGAAAGCAGGGCGCACGCACGCCCTCGGAGACTGCTGCGCGCTCGAATCGCGCGGCCCGTTTGGAGAGAGACATGCCCCAATCGCTTCCCGCCAAAGCGACGATCGCGCACGCGAGTGCCGCGGCGTCGCCTTCCGCATACGAATCCGCGCCTGCATCTACCGCATCCGATGCCGGCGACGCGCTGCTGTTCCGCAAGATCGCGTGGCGGATCGTGCCGTTCCTGTTCCTCTGCTACGTCGTGTCGTTCCTCGACCGCATCAACATCGGCTTCGCGCAGTTGCAGATGAAGCACGACCTCGGTTTCAGCGATGCGATGTACGGCCTCGGCGCCGCGGTGTTCTATGTCGGCTACGTGTTCTGCGAGGTGCCGAGCAACCTGCTGCTCGCGCGCTTCGGCGCGCGCCGCACCTTCACGCGGATCATGCTGCTGTGGGGCATCGCGTCGACCGCGATGATGTTCGTGTCGCAGCCGTCGCATTTCTACGTGCTGCGCTTTCTGCTCGGCGTGTTCGAGGCCGGCTTCTTTCCCGGCATCGTGCTGTATCTCACCTACTGGTTCCCGGCGAACCGGCGCGCGGCGGCGATCTCGGTGTTCTTCGCGGGCGTCGCGGTCGCCGGCGTGCTCGGCGGCCTGATGTCGGGCTGGATCATGCGCGACATGAGCGGCGTGCTCGGGCTGCACGGCTGGCAGTGGATGTTCGCGATTGAAGGCGCGCCGGCCATCGTGCTCGCGGGCTTCGCGTTCACGTACCTGGTCGACCGTCCGCAGGACGCCGCGTGGCTCACGTCCGACGAAAAGGCGCGCGTCGCCGCGCTGTGCGGCGACAGCCGTGCGCACGGCGCCGGTCATGGCGCGCATGACAAACGCAGCCTGTTCGCCGCGCTCGCGAACCCGCGCGTCTACCTGTTCGCGTTCATCTACTTCTCGCTGACTTGCGCATCGCTGACGCTCAATTTCTGGATGCCGCTGATGATCCGCGACTTCGGCGTGACCGACGTCGTGGCCGTGAGCCTCTACACGGTCGTGCCGAACGCGGTCGGCGCGGTCGGGCTGATCCTGATCGCGCGTCGCTCGGACCGCACCGGCGAGCGGCGCAAGCACTTCGCGTGCTGCACGATCGGCGGCGGGCTCGCCCTTGCGGCGCTGACGCTGCATCTGCACAGCTTCGCGGCGATGCTCGCCTGCCTGTCGATCGCGGCGACGTTGATCTTCGCCGCGCTGCCGATCTTCTGGGCCGTGCCGACCCGCTACCTGTCGGGCAATGCGGCGGCGGCCGGGATCGCGTTGATCAGCAGCATCGGGATCACGAGCGGCATCGTCAGCCCGTGGGTGATCGGGCTGATCCGCACGCGCACCGGCAGCATGGATCTCGCCGTGTACCTGCTGGCCGCGCTGCTCGCGCTGAGCGGCGCCGCGCTGATGCTCGGCGTGAAGGGCGAAGGCGCGCAGCGCGCGTGAACCCCGGGCCGGTCGCTGCCGGCGGGCGTCGTTGTCGTTGCACGGAAACGGGTGGCAAGCGGGGCGAAACGCGCTTGGGGTGACGAACCGGGTGCGTGGAATGCGTCGCGGCATTGACGACGACCGGGGAGCCGGCCGTCATCGACGCGCTTCGATTCGACAGTCCCGCGCCCGGGCATGTTGGGCGCGACGCCGATGTTGCCGACTAGCGCGCAGCCGCATAGCGCGGCGCCGGCGAATCCGCCGACAGGTGCGGCGCCATCGTGCGGCGCGCGGCCTCGTACGCATCCCATTCGTCAGCCGCGTGCAGCGACGGAATCGTCACGAGTTCGCCGCGCTCGAAGCCGACCAGCGCCGCGTCGACGAGGTCGGACGCCGACATCACGATCTCCTTCGGCAGGTGTTCGAGCGGCAGGCCGCCGGTCTGCCAGAAGTCGGTGGCCGTCGCGCCGGGCAGCACGGCCTGCACCTGCACGCCGTGGTCCGCGAGTTCGTGATGCAGCGACTGGCTGAACGCGAGCACGAACGCCTTGCTGCCGCCATAGACGCCATTGAGCGTTTCCGGCGACAGCGCGACGATCGACGAAATGTTGATCACGGCGCCGCGCCCGCGTGCGACGAAGCCGGGCACGGCCGCATAGGTCAGGCGCGTGAGCGCGGTCACGTTCAGGTCGATCATCCGCGTCATCGCGTCGACGTCGCTGTCGAGCAGCGGCGCGTGGGTGCCGACGCCCGCGTTGTTCACGAGCAGCGTGATGCTCGCGTCCTGCTTCAGCTTCGCCTCGACGGCGGCGAGCGCGCCGCGTTCGTTGAGGTCCGCGCCGACGATTTCCACGCTGCGCTGCGTGTCGTTCGTGATGCGCTCGGCGAGGGCGGTCAGCCGGTCGCGGTTGCGCGCGACCAGGATCAGGTCGTAGCCGCGGCGCGCGAGCCGGTCGGCGTAGATCGCGCCAATGCCCGACGATGCGCCGGTAATGACGGCGGTACCGCGATGTGCTTCAGTCATGATGTCGCTCCGTTACGAAGAAAGGGTGAGTGCGTGAAGGCATTCTGGCTTCGAATCACGGCGACGCAAATGACGTAGATGGGTATGATTTCGGACATCGGGGCGGTCATGACGGCCGTCACCTCTGCACCGGAGACACGCATGCACCGAATCGGCTTTTTGATCAGCGACGGCTTCCAGATCATGGCGCTCGCCGCGCAGTCGGTGTTCGAGTACGCGAACATGGGCGCCGGCGAACCGTTCTACGTGCTGGACAACTATTCCGTCGACGGCGGCGACGTGCGCTCGTCGCTCGGGTTGCCGGTCGCGACGCGCGCGCTGCGCGGGCGGCTCGACGTCGATACGTGGATCGTCGCGGGCGTCAACGATCCGGTCGCATCGCCGGCGCCGGCCGGCGTCGTCGCGTTCCTCCGCCGCCCGAACGCGCGCGCGCGGCGAATCGCCGGAATCTGTACGGGTGCGTTCGTGCTCGCCGAGGCCGGGCTGCTCGCGCAGCGTCGCGCGACGACGCATTGGGCGTTCGGCCGCGACATGCAGAAGCACTTTCCGGAGGTTCGCGTCGAGGAAGACCGGATCTACATCGTCGACGGACCGATCTGGACGTCGGCCGGAATGACGGCCGGCCTCGACCTGGCCCTCGCGATGGTGGAAAAGGATCTCGGCGCCCACGCCGCGCGCTCGGTCGCGCACAAGCTCGTGATGCACCAGCGCCGCGCGGGCGGGCAGTCACAGCATTCGGAAATGCTCGATCTCGCGCCGAAATCCGACCGGATCCAGAACGCGCTGAACTATGCGCGCCGGCACCTCGGTCGCGCGCTGACCGTCGAGGAACTGGCCGACGCCGCGCACCTGAGTCCGCGCCAGTTCAGCCGCGTGTTCACGCTCGAAACCGGACAGTCGCCGGCGAAGGCGATCGAGCGGCTGCGGCTCGAGGCCGCGCGGCTGATGATCGAGCAGAGCCGGCATTCGCTCGACGTGATCGCGAAGGAGAACGGTTTCCGCGACCGGCGCCACCTGCGCGATGCGTTCGTGCGCGGCTTCGGCGTGCCGCCGCAGGCGGTGCGGCGCGACGCGCGGGCGGACGAGCGCGAAACGGCCTGAGCTGCGCCGCTCAGCGCGTGACGAACGCCGTGGCGTCATGCGGCGCCGCGCGTGCATGCTTGCGCTGACGCAGCAGCGCGACGCGGCAATTCTCGCGCGCGGTCTCGCGGCCGTCGTCGTCGAGCAGCACCAGGTCACCGCGCATCACGTTGAGCGTGATCACGTCGTCGCCCGGTGCGCCGAGTGTTTCCGGCGTATGCACGGAGCCGGCCGGTTCGAGCACCGTCGAGCCGGCCTGCGCGATCCAGTCGTACTCGCGGTAGCGCCACGCACCCTGCAACGTATGGACGAACACCTCGCCGTCGTGACGGTGGCGCGGCAGCGTGCCGCCGGCCGGCATCTTCAGCAGCGCGGTCAGCGTGTCTTCCGCCGCATTGATATGCAGATACTTGATCGCGAGCCCCGGCAGGTCGGCACTCATCGGCAGCCACGGCAGCGCGTCGCCGGGCAGGCACGAAATCGGCGGCAGGTCGGTGGGAAGCGGGGCGGACGGCTGCGTCATGGCGGGAGGCGGAGCGGAAACGGGAAGTGCGCATTATCGCAGAGCCGGATCGGGCCGCAGGGCTGACGCGGATTGCCCGCGCGCCGGACGATCGACGCGGCGCAGGCGATCGGGTTCGCGGCCACGCTGGTCGCCGTGGTGTTCCTGATCCAGATGACGCGACAGTCGCTGCCTGACGGCGGCGCCGGCGGCGAGCCCTGAGCCCGGCTACGCGTCACCGCCGTCACCACCATCACCATCTGGCCGCGCCGCCGCATGCGCGGCTTCGAGGCACGACTGGAACAGCAGCGCCGCGCGTGACGGCCGCGGCGAGCGTCGCAACAGGCTCACGAACCGGCACCGGTAGTTGAAGCGCTGCGGCGCGATCGGCTGCATCAATCCCTTGTTTTCGAAGCTCTCCGCGTAATGGTCGGGCAGGAAGCCGAGGTAGCGGCCCGACAGGATCAGCGTCGCGATCGATTCCTGGTCCGATGCCGTCGCGCTGCGCGTGAGTTTCGCGCGATGGCTCAGTTCCATGTTCGGCGAATGAAAGCCGAGCCCCGCGAACGCGTGGCTGCGGATCGTCGTCCACGTGAGCTTGCCGTGCGGCGCGTCGAACAGCGGATGCTGGCGGCCGCAGTACAGCAGCATCCGCTCGTCGAACAATTCCGAATACACGAGGCTCCCCGAACTGCGGTGCGCCGGGATGATCCCGACCTGATAGCTGCCGTCGATGATCCCGCGCTCGACCTCGTTGATCGACGCGACATGCAGGTTCAGCGCGACGTCGGGCGCTTCGTCCGCGAACTGGCGGATCGCGTCGCCGAGCCGCGCCTTCGCGTTGGTGGCCGTCTTGTCGAATACGGCGATGTGCAGTTCGCCCCCCATCTTGTCGTGAATGCCGTCGATCCTGCTGCGAAATGCTTCCATCGACGCGAGCAGCCGCAGGGTTTCCTCGTACACCGTCTGCCCCTCGGCCGTCAGCGTGAAGCCCGCGCGGCCGCGCCGGCACAGCACGAGGCCGAGGCGCGTTTCGAGATCCTTCACGTGCCGGCTGATCGTCGAGATGCCGATATTCAGTTCCAGTTCGGCCGCCGCCATCCCGCCGCACTGCACGACGCCCTTGAAAACCCGCAGCAGCCGCAGATCCATGTCGCTGAGCTGCCCGAGCAGCGCGCGGCTCTTCGGTTTCTTTGCTTGCATAGGTGCGCAAGTGAACATTGATATTGCGATATTCAAAAGACTAATTGGCCTCCCGACAATGCGCAACATCATCACAAGCACGAGGGGCGCGTCGCGCCGACCGACATGACCAATACGATCACCACCCGCCAGCAGGACGAGACCGACCTCCGCACCGACGCCGCGTGGCTCGACGCCCACTGGATGCCGTTCACGGCGAACCGCCAGTTCAAGTCGGACCCGCGCATGATCGTGTCGGCCAAGGACGCGTATTACACGGATGGCGAAGGCCGCAAGATCTTCGACGGCCTGTCGGGTTTGTGGTGCACGGGCCTGGGCCACGGCCGCGCGGAAATCACGGAGGCCGTGAGCCGCCAGGTCGCGCAGCTCGACTACGCACCGGCGTTCCAGTTCGGCCATCCGAAGTCGTTCGAGCTCGCGAACAAGATCAAGGACCTCACGCCAGCCGGCCTCGACTACGTGTTCTTCACCGGCTCGGGCTCGGAAGCGGCCGACACGTCGCTGAAGATGGCCCGCGCGTACTGGCGCGCGAAGGGCAAGGGCACGAAGACGCGCCTGATCGGCCGCGAGAAGGGCTATCACGGCGTGAACTTCGGCGGTATCTCGGTCGGCGGGATCGGGCCGAACCGCAAGCTGTTCGGCCAGGGGATCGACGCCGATTTCCTGCCGCACACGCAACTCGCCGAAAACAGGTTCTCGCGCGGGATGCCGGAGACCGGCGCCGACCTCGCCGACCGCCTGCTCGACCTGATCGCGCTGCACGACGCATCGAACATCGCGGCCGTGATCGTCGAGCCGTTCTCGGGTTCGGCGGGCGTGGTCGTGCCGCCGAAGGGCTATCTGAAGCGCCTGCGCGACATCTGTACCGCGCACGACATCCTGCTGATCTTCGACGAAGTCATCACGGGCTTCGGCCGCGCCGGCGCGATGACGGGCGCCGATGCGTTCGGCGTGACGCCGGACATCATGAACTTCGCGAAACAGGTGACGAACGGCGTGCAGCCGCTCGGCGGGGTGATCGCGACGAAGGAAATCTACGACACCTTCATGGCCGTGGGCGGCCCCGAGTACATGCTCGAGTTCCCGCACGGCTACACATACTCGGCGCACCCGGTCGCCTGCGCGGCCGGCGTCGCGGCGCTCGACCTGCTGGTGAAGGAAGACGCGGTGGCCCGCGTGCGCGATCTCGCGCCGCATTTCGAGGCGGCCGTGCACGGGTTGAAGGGCCAGCGCCATATCACGGACATCCGCAACTACGGGCTGGCGGCAGGCCTGACGATCGCGGCGCTGCCGGGCGAGCCGGCACGGCGCCCGTACGAGATCGCGATGCGTTGCTGGGCGAAGGGCTTCTACGTGCGCTACGGCGGCGACACGATCCAGCTCGCGCCGCCGTTCATCTCCGAGAAGCGCGAGATCGACAACCTGGTCAACGCGCTGTCCGACGCACTGAACGAAGTGGACTGAGCCGCGGCTCGCCCGTTGCGCCAACCGAATTCACGAAAGAGCCTGAACGATGAAACACGACAGCAATGTGACCTCCACCGTCGGCCACCTGATCGACGGCAAGCGCGTCGACGGCGGCAGCCGCGTGCAGCCGGTGTTCGACCCGGCGACCGGCGAATCGCACAAGAGCGTCGCGCTCGCCGACAAGTTGACCGTCGAAGCCGCGATCGCGTCCGCGCAGGCCGCGTTCCCGGCGTGGCGCAACACGCCGCCGCTGAAGCGCGCCCGCGTGATGAGCCGCTTCAAGACACTGCTCGAGGAGCACGCGGACGAACTGTGCGCGCTGATCACCGCCGAGCACGGCAAGGTGCTCGCCGACGCGATGGGCGAACTGCAGCGCGGGATCGAGAACGTCGAATACGCGACCTACGTGCCTGAGCTGCTGAAGGGCGAGCACAGCAAGAACGTCGGCCCCGCGATCGATTCGTGGAGCGAGTTCCAGGCGCTCGGCGTCGCCGCCGGCATCACGCCGTTCAACTTCCCGGTGATGGTGCCGTTGTGGATGTGGCCGATGGCTGTGGCGTGCGGCAACACGTTCGTGCTGAAGCCGTCCGAGCGCACGCCGTCGTCGACGCTGCGCATGGCCGAGCTCGCGCTCGAGGCCGGCCTGCCGCCGGGCGTGCTGAACGTCGTGAACGGCGACAAGGAGGCGGTCGACACGATCCTGACCGACCCGCGCGTGAAGGCGGTGAGCTTCGTCGGCTCGACGCCGATCGCCGAAACCATCTATTCGACCGGCTGCGCGCACGGCAAGCGCGTGCAGGCGCTCGGCGGCGCGAAGAACTTCGCGGTGGTGATGCCCGACGCCGACATCGGCAACGCGGTGAACGCGCTGATGGGCGCCGCGTACGGTTCGTGCGGCGAGCGCTGCATGGCGATCCCGCTCGTCGTCGCGATCGGCGATGAAACGGGCGACAAGGTGGTCGAAGGGCTGAAGGCCGAGATCGAGAAGATGAAGGTCGGCCCGGGCAACGGTGCCGGCGTCGACATGGGGCCGCTCGTCACGAAGCAGCATTTCGAGAAGGTGACGGGCTTCGTCGCAGCGGGCGTGGAAGCGGGCGCGACGCTCGTCGTCGACGGCCGCGGCGTGAAGGTCGACGGCCACGACGGCGGCTACTACCTCGGCCCGTGCCTGTTCGATAACGTGAAGCCCGGCATGCCGATCTACCAGCACGAGATCTTCGGGCCGGTGCTCGGCGTGATCCGCGTGAAGTCGCTCGACGAGGCGATGGCGCTGATCGATGCGCACGAATACGGCAACGGCACGTGCCTGTTCACGCGCGACGGCGAAGCGGCGCGCTACTTCGGCGACAACATCCAGATCGGCATGGTCGGCATCAACGTGCCGCTGCCGGTGCCGGTCGCGTACCACTCGTTCGGCGGCTGGAAGCGCTCTTTGTTCGGCGACCTGCACGCGTACGGCCCGGATGCGGTGCGGTTCTACACGAAGCGCAAGACGATCACGCAGCGCTGGCCGTCGGCCGGTGTGCGCGAAGGGACGGTGTTCAGCTTCCCGTCGAACCGCTGACGCGCGTGCCGGCTGCGCATGGCGGGTGTCGCGCGCAGTCGGCGCGCGCACGCCCAAACCTGCCCCGATCGCCGATCGGGGCAGGTTTTTTACGCGTGCCGCGGCCGTGCCGACACGCAACGCGTGGAACGAACGCTTACGGCGCGACGACGTGCCACGCGTTCTTGAAATTGTCGCCGTTGCGATCGCCCTGTTTCATGTCCTTCGAGAAGAAGTACAGCGGCTTGCCCTTGTACGCCCATTGCGGGCTGCCGTCGTCACGCTTGACGATCGTGTAGGGGCCGACCGGTACGTCGGTCGCGCTGGCCTTGTACGGCGGCCAGAGGGTCTCGCATGGGCCCGAGCAGGCACTGGTGCCGGCGTTGGGCTTGTCCTTGTCGAATGCGTAGACGGTCATCCCGTTCGCGCCGACGAGCGCGCCGTTTTCGACTTTGGTGATCGAGCCTTGAGCCGAAGCTGAAACGGACGCCATGGCGAGCACGACGGAACTGACGAGCAGCACGGCTTTCATGGATACCTCCTGATAGTCCGGTGGGCGGCGCGAATCGCGTGCACGGCCGGGCGTGCGCACGATCGCGGGGAATGGTGCCGGAACACGGCGCCGTGTCAGCCGGTGCGAGCGACGCGTAGTCGAATGGCGGCTGAACGGACGCCATTCATTCACCATAGGCGGTTTTTGGCAGGGCTGCGAGAAGAACCGGGGGCGCATCGGCAGCGCGTAGGCCCCGCGCAACGGGGCGGTGGTTGCGCGCGGCGGGCGCACCGGGCGGGTCGTGATCGCCGCCTCGAGTTCGCCGGCCGCGACGCGATTCGCCAGTTCGGCCGACATGCCGGCCGATACATGCACGCGCAACGACGGATGCGCGTCGCGCAGCGCGAGCAGCGCATCGGGCAGCGGGCCGGACTACGCGGACATGGCCTCAGTGAAGTGGGCGGCCGGGGTCGGCACGCGGATTGCTCGATGATGCCGGTGGCGGCGCATGAACGACGGCACGCCGCCTGCGGCACCGATGGCCGCGCAAGCGCACGGACGGGAGCCCGCACGCCGGCGGCCTTCATGCCCGTGCGTGCGGATCCGGGCAACCGCGGCATCGGCAGGCCGGCGCGAAAAGCGCGGTGCGGTGCGCGCATGCCGCCCATCCGTATTCATCGATGCCTCGGGGCGACGCGGGCCGTCGCGTTCGTCCCGGTCCTTCGCGGAGGGAACGACGATGCCTGACGACCCCGGTGATGTGGCACGCGCGAGCTATCGCGCGTATGTCGACAAGGACCGCGACGCGATCGAAGCGCTGATCGCGCCGGACTTCCATTTCACGAGCCCGCTCGACAACCGGCTCGACCGCGACGCGTATCTGGCGCGCTGCTGGCCGAACAGCGCGATGCTCGCCGGTTTCGACTTCGTCGACGTGGCCGTTCACGGTGAATACGTGTTCGTCGTGTACGAAGCCGAGACGAGTGCCGGCCGGCGCTTCCGGAACGCGGAGCGGTTGCGCGTGCGCAACGGGCGGATCGTGGAGGCCGAAGTGTATTTCGGCTGGTATGTGCCGCACCAGGCGCCCGATGGCGGGTTCATTGCATCGGGTCGTTGACGGCGCGCATCGACATGCCTACCCCGCCGCATTCTCCCCCAACGCCTGAATGAACCGCGAAAACAGCTCCGGCTGCGACGAGATTCCGAGCTTCGCGTAGAGATGCCGCCGATGCACCTTCACCGTCTCCGGTGAAATCGCCAGCCGCTCCGCGATCGCCTTCGACGAATTGCCGCGCAGCACCATGCGCGCGATCGACATCTCGCGATCCGTCAGCACGCCCGCGCCGAAGCGCGCGAGCGCCTGCTCGACGCGCGCGCCGAGATCGTCGTCGGGCGTCGCGCGCGCGGCATCGCCCACCAGCCGCCAGTGCTGCCGGATCGCCGCGAGCACCCACGGCATCGCGGCCGTCAGCTTGCCGAGCGGCTCGACCTCGAAGCGCGCGGACGCGCCGAGCGACAACGACAGCAGCAGATCGGGGTTCGGGCGCAGCAGGATCTGGATTTCGTCGTCGCCGACCGCGTCGCGGAAGTAGCTCAGGAAATACTCGCTCTGCCGGAACAGGTCGGGCGCGACTTCCTCGAGCCGGTAGCAGCCGTCGGCGAGCCCGTCGTGCGCGGCCTGCAGGAACGGATCGAGCAGATATAACCCGTTGAGGTAAAGCGGCACCGGCGACGCGCTGTCGGTGCCGCCCGTGTCGTATTCGTCGAGCACGAGCGGCACGCCGTCGCGGCCGATCGCGGTCGCGAGCGCGTTGTCGAACGGCACCATTTCGTTGAGCAGCAGCACCAGGAACCGCCAGAAGCGCGGCTGGCCGAGATGATCGATTGCGCGGCCGAGCGCCTGGTGCATCGCGATTTCGCAGAAGAGTCGATCCATACCACCACCGGAGGGCGTAACACGAAGGGGGAATAGCGGTCCTGAATTTGGCTTCCTAGACTGCCACGCAATCAATCGGGCCCGAGTATGGGTGTTCAAAAAAACGGCGCAAAGGATCTGGCCGCACATGCAGCGCGCATGCGTCATGCATAGGCGGCAGACCGCAAGCACAGGAGAACGAAATGGCGATGATGTCGGAATCGACGGGCACGCTGCAAGCGACGCCTGCCACGGAAGACGCGCCGCGCGCGTTGTCGCAGACGCTCAGCGTGCGCGATGCGGTGATGATCACCGTGTCGGGCGTGACGCCTGCAAGCTCGATCTTCGTGATCGCGCCGTTCGCGATCCAGCAGGCCGGCAGCGGCGCGGTGCTGTCGTTCCTGCTCGGCGGCGTGCTCGCGCTTGCGTTCGCCCTCTGCTACGCGGAACTAAGCGCCGCGCACCGCAGCGCGGGCGGCGAGTACGTGATGGCCAAGCGCGTGTTCGGCACGCTGCCCGGCTACCTGACTTTCATCACGGTGCTGTCCGTCAGCGTGTTCATCCCGGCCGTGCTCGCGAGCGGCGCCGCGCCGTACCTGAACAACGCGCTCGGCACGCACTTCGGCAACCAGTCGGTCGCGCTGACGATCGTGCTGCTCAGCTACGTGCTCGGCATGCTGAACATCAAGACGAATGCGTGGATCACGGGCGCGTTTCTCGTCGTCGAGATCGGTGTGCTGATGCTGATCGCGGGGCTCGGCTTCGGCGCCCCGCATCGCGGCGCCGAGGTGCTGGTCGCGCCGGTCGTCGCGAGCGGCAATGCGCTGGTGCCCGCCACGTTCGCGGCGATCGTGCCCGCGATCGGCACGGCGATCTTCTGCTACAACGGCTTCGGCTCCGCCGCGTATCTCGCGGAAGACCTGCGCGGCGGCAACCGCAACGTCGCGAAGGCGGTGATCTATTCGCTGCTGGTGATCCTCGTCGTCGAACTGATCCCGCTCACCGCGATCGTGCTCGGCGCGCCGTCGCTGACGGAGCTGACCAAGAGCGCCGACCCGATCGGCTATGTCGTGCGTTCGCTGAGCAATCCGGTGGTATCGCGGGTGGTCAGCGGCGGGATCTTCCTGTCGGTGTTCAATGCGATCATCGCGATCGTGATCACGATGGGGCGCCTGCTGTACAGCAGCGGCCGGCATGCGCTCTGGTCGCGCACCTGCAACCGCGCGTTCTCGACGATCCATCCGCGCTTCGCATCGCCGTGGCTCGCGACGCTCGCGCTGGCGGTGCCGTCGTCGGGGCTGGTGTTCGTGTCGAGCCTCGACGAGCTGACCGCGTTCACGGTCGACCTGCTGCTGCTGATCTATCTGGTCGTCGGGCTGGCCGCGCTGGCGAGCCGGTTCGTGCGCCGCGACGTCGAACATCACTACCGGATGCCGCTGTGGCCCGTGACGCCGCTCGTCGCGGTGGCGGGCGCCGCGTACACGCTCTACACGACGCTGGCGACGGCGACCAAGCCGACCGACCTGATCATCATCGGCGCGCTGCTGGCGGCCGCGCTCGTGATGTATGCGGTCTGGGCGCGCCACAGCGACGCGTTCCGCGCGCTCTGAACGCCGCGTCGAAACCTTGGCATACCGAAACACCGAACCATTGAAACACGGGAGGAAATGCATCATGCGCACGAGGGATCTCGGCATCCGCATCGGACTCGGCACGCCGGGCCGTTTCAACGCGATCACGGACGTACCGGGCGTGCGGGTCGGGCATTGCACGCTGAACGTCGAGAACGGCGACGCATCGATCCGCACCGGCGTGACCGTCATCGAGCCGCGCGCGGGCGCCGCGCACGATTCGCCGTGCTTCGCGGGTGTCCACGTGCTGAACGGCAACGGCGATGCGACCGGGCTCGAATGGATCCGCGAAGCCGGCCTGCTGACGACACCGATCGCCTATACGAACACGCACAGCGTCGGCGCGGTGCGCGATGCGCTGATCGCGAACGAACGCGAAGCGGCGGCCGGCCGCGTGTACTGGTGCATGCCGGTCGTGATGGAAACCTACGACGGACTGCTCAACGACATCTGGGGGCAGCACGTGAATGCCGCGCACGTACAGCGTGCGCTGGCCGCGGCGCAGTCGGGGCCGGTCGCCGAGGGCGGCGTCGGCGGCGGCACGGGGATGATCTGCCACGAGTTCAAGGGCGGCATCGGCACCGCGTCGCGGGTGGTCGCGGCCGACGCGGGCGGCTGGACCGTCGGCGCGCTCGTGCAGGCGAACTACGGCGTGCGCGAGATGCTGCGCGTGGCCGGCTATCCGGTCGGCGAAGTGCTGCGGCACGTGCATTCGCCGTTCCGCGCGCCCGATGCGCGAGGCGAAGCCGGGATGGGCTCGATCGTCGTCACGATCGCGACCGACGCGCCGCTGCTGCCGCACCAGTGCACGCGCGTCGCGCAGCGCGCGAGCGTCGGGCTGGCTCGCGTCGGCGGCGGCACGGAGGATTCGAGCGGCGACATCTTCGTCGCGTTTGCGACGGGCAACGACGGGCTGCCGGCCGCGAACTACGGCAGCAAGGGTGCGCCCACGACGGCCGTGACGATGGTGAATAACGACCATATCTCGGCGCTGTTCGCAGCCGCGGCGGAAGCGGTGGAGGAAGCGATCGTGAATGCGCTGGTCGCGGGGAGCGACGTCGAATCGCGCGGCGCGCGGGTCGAAGGGCTGGGGCCGGCGCGCTTGCTGGATGCGTTGCGCGAAGTGGGGTGGCGGCCGGGACGCGGCGCTTGAAACGCGATGCGCCGCTTCAATGGAAGCGGCGCGGCGGGCAATGTCGTTGCGGCGAGCGGCCGGCGCGTCGTGCGCGCGCGCACGCGATGGGTGTGAGGCATGCGATGCGTGCGCGGCGGGCTCGGCCGTGACGACGCGGGGTCATGCTCAGCTGCCGAAGTAGACGTTGCAGAAGCTGACGGGGCCGACGCATGCGTTCGGGTCTTCCTGCTTCGATTGCGCACGATCGACGCGACCGGCGGCCTGGACGGCTTCGGCGCGATTCGCCGCCGGTTGCTGCGCGTGGTCGGCCGGCGCGGGCTGGGCGTGCGCGACAGCGGCGGCGAGCGACAGGGCAACGAGGGCGAGGTGCAGCGGCTTCATTTGAGTTTCTCCTGGGTCAGTGCCAGTCTCGCTGGCAGTGAGGAAACTATAGGCTCGCACTGCTTGAAGATTAATCGCCGCGGGCGCAGAGCTTATTTCCAATCGGAACAAGGATGACGTTGCGCGCGCATCGATCGCTGTCGATCGCCTTTATCGATCAATGACGGTGGCGGTTGAACGGCGCGTCCTTGTCCAGCAGCGCGCTGCGGATGAAGTGCAGGCACCCGACGATGCGCTGCATGCGGTGGCGCTCGGCCGGCACCGCGTACCACGCATGCAGCGTGTGCTGCGCAGTGCGGATCGCCAGGTTCACCGATTTGAGCGTGCGCGCGTGGTGGACCGGCGTCGGATCGTCGAAGAAGCGCGGCAGCTCGCGCAGCACTGCATCGACCGACACGGTCCAGCGCGTCGTCTGCGGCGGTTTCGATTCGCAGAAACCGTGCAGCTCGTCGCGCAGGTCGATCACCGCGTGGCCGACTTCGAGCGTCGACAGCATCCAGCGCAGTGCGTCGCGATGCGCTCGCGTGCGCCTGACGAGCAGCGTGCGCAGCTGCGCCATCAGGTCGTGCGTGCTCGACTGGAAGCGCGCCGCGAGGCCGTCGCGCGTGCCTTCGCAGGCGAGCGTGACCTGGCGGCGCAGATCGTGCGCGATGCGCGACGTGAGCCACGGCATGTGGGTTGGAAACACCACCGCGAACACGATCGAGCACGCCAGCATCGCGATGACGACGGCGAAACCGTTGTTGACGAGCACCTCGGGGGTATACGCGATTGCGTTGTCGGGCCCCGCGAGCAGGCAGAAGAACACCGCGAAGCCGATCCCGTAACCGGACAGCCCCGCACGCATCGCGAGAAACGCGCCGAGGCCGAGCACCGGCGCGAGTGCCGCGCACAGCAGCGGGAAGCCGTCGATGTTCGGATACACGTAGCACAGGAACACATAGCCGACCGCCGTCGCGAACGCCGCGCCGACGGCCATCTGCGCGACGAATTTCGACGCGCGCGGCGAAGTCGAGCTCAGCGCGCACGCGATCGCCGTGGCGATCACGGCGAGCGGGCCGCTAGGCCATTCGGACGCGATCCAGAACGCGCTCATCGCGCCGACGGCGACGAGCGTGCGCAGGAACGCGAAGCCGACGAAAAATGAATTGGTCTTCACCGCGTAGCGCGTGACCGAGCGTTCGAACGCATGATCGTCGCGGTCGAGCGACGCGTACGTATCGGCATAGCCGACATACTCGCCGATGAAGCGATACATCAGCTCGATCGCGGTATCGAAGTCGAGCAGGCCACCGGCCGCGTGCTCCTCGATCTCCCGGCGCGACGCGCGGGCAGCCTTCGGCAACGCGCCGTGAAAGCGGCGCAGTTCGAGCAGCGCACCGGTCGTCGACGCGATCCCGCGCTGCCGCTCGTCGCGCAACGCGGTGATCCGCCGCGCGAGCCCGTCGACATGCGGCGCGAGCGCGTCGAGCACGGCGTCCGAGCGGTTCGCGCGCAAGCGCTTGACGAGCTGGTGCAGCGCATGCAGGCGGGTGCACGCGTTCATGAACTCGCTGTTCAACCGCGCGAGCCGGCGGCTGCGCGCGCGAATGTGCGGATCCTCGAACGACGCGAACGCGCGGTTGGCCTCGAAGCCGACGATCTCGTCGACGAAATCGGCGAAGCGCCGCTCGAAATCGCCGCGCGCGAGCTCGCCCGACAGCGCGCCGGCCGCGAAGGCCGCGAACTTCACATGGCGGGCGCTCAGCGAGCGCATCAGCGCCTTCGCGGAACTGAGTGGCAGGATCAGCGCGCTGACCGCACCGGAGCACGCGATGCCCAGCGCGACTTCCGCCGCGCGCGTGAGCGCGGACTGGAACAGCGTCTGCGGCGTCATCACCGCCGGCAGGCCGATCAGCGCGGCGGTATAACCGGCAAGCACGAATCCGTACCAGCGGAAGTGGCGGTTGCGCACCGCGAGCGCGATACAGGCGCCGATCCACAGCGTGATGCCGGCCATGTACAACTCCGGCTGCTGCGCGAACAGCCCGCCGAGCGCGAGCGCGGCGACGAGCCCGGCCGCCGTGCCGAGCACGCGATAGAAGCTCTTCGCGAACACCATCCCCGACAGCGGCTGCATCAGCACGAACACGGTCGTCATCGCGGTGCGCGGCTGCGACATCTCGAGCCGCATCGCGATGCCCATCGCGAGCAGCGCGGCGAGCACGGTTTTGGCGAGGTGCAGCCAGATCAGCCCGTCGCTCACGGCCCAGTCGCGCGCGGCGCCGCGGAGCGGATCGAGCCAGGCGCTCCATCGTGGGGGTTCGATGGAAGGTCGCTCGATCGCAGGTTGTGGCTTCATGTAGGGCTGTTCACGCTGATAACGGGCTTGCGCTGGCCACCAGAAGGGCCGAGCGCAAGGATTGCGACGAAGCGAATAGAGTCGCGGCGCGTCCGGACGGGTCCGTTCGACTGATGAGGCGCCGATTGTAGGAGGGTGGCGCGCGGGCATTAACGCAGCTACGGGGAAACGATAGTTGCAGGTCGCGTAACAATCTTTCGCATCCACTGGAGGAAAATGGCGGCTCCGCTACAGGTGGTTCACACGAATGGATACCCTACAAAACATGCGGGTGTTTACGCGCGTCGTCGAGACGGGCAGTTTCACCGCGGCCGCGCAATCGCTGAATTCGACGACGGGCGCGATGTCGCGCGCGGTGTCGGAGCTCGAGGCGCGCCTGCGCACCCGTCTGATGAATCGTTCGACGCGCCGTCTCGCGCTGACGTCGGCCGGCGAAAGCTATCTGCGGCGCTGCCGGCAAATCCTCGCCGACGTCGATCGCGCCGAGGAAGAGGCAAGCTGCGCGCACGAGCGGCCGGCCGGCGTCCTGCGCATGCACAGCTTCGCGAGCGTCGGCCATCACTACGTGATGCCCGCGCTGACGCGCTATCACACGCAGTATCCGGACGTGTCGATCGAGCTGTCGCTGTCGCAGCGCATGCCCGACCTGTTCGACGGCACGAGCGAGATGGCTGTCGTGACCGCGTCGTCGCTGCCCGATTCGGAACTCGTGTCGCACCTGCTCGGCTCGACCTTCAGCATCCTGTGCGCGTCGCCCGAGTACGTGAAGCGTCACGGCGCGCCCGCACGCCCGCAGGATCTCGGCGCGCACGCGTGCCTGACGCTCTGCACGCCGGCGTTCCCGACCCACGAATGGGTGCTCGAAGGCGCCGGGGGCGTCGAGCAGATTCATGTCGCCGGGCCGGTGCAGACCAATACGGCCGAGTCGCTCGCGCTCGCGATCCGCGACGGCATCGGGATCGGCATGCTGCCGCTGTATTCGGCGATCGACGCGCTGCGCGACGGCACGCTCGTGCGCGTGCTGCCCGAGCACATCCTGCAGAAAATGAACGTGTATGCGCTGTATCCATCGCGCCGCTTCGTCGACGCGAAGGTGCGCACCTGGGTCGAGATGCTGCGGGCGCAGGTGCCGGGGATGATCGCGCGCGACGTCGAGATGCTGAACGCGATCGACCGCGAACCGCAGGCCGCCTGACGGCGGGCGAATACGGAAAGCAACAGAATGGCAGCGTGCCGGACAGCGCGCTGTTTGTCCGGCCGCGTCATCATGGGCCGGTTCGCGAGACAGCCGCCTCGCCCGCACGGTAAGAGTCATGCGGGCGCGGCGTTGCCGCATGCTTTCACAGCGCGGGCTTCGCTGCCACACCCGATTCGGTTGCGCCCGCACCGGTCGGGCCATATCCGCTTTGCACGGCCTTGTGCTCGGCGAGCCGTTTTGCCGCGAGGCGCTCCTGCGCGGCCATGATGTCGTCCGGATAGTTGCCGGCGTCGCCGAGCGACGGGTTGTAGCCCACCGATTCGAGGTCATAGAGCTCCTGCAGCACCTGCGCGCGCGTGACGGGCGACTTTGCGGACTGCGCGATCGACAGGGCAGGTGCGGCAAGCAGGACGGCAGCGGCGGCGGTAACGACGAGCGATTTCACGATGTTCTCCTGTAGACGGGGGTGAGGCCGGTTCGGCGATCGATGTGCGATCCGAACCATCGACGCCAGTCTATGCAGCGCACGCGGCCGCAAAAACCCCGATTCCAGGCAGGCTGCTTTCCAGATGGCACAACATTGGCGCACGTCGCCCGTGTCGACCCGACCCGCGATCGGCGACACGGGCATGGCCGGCGGGCGACGCGCCGTCCCGTCATGCGAATCGGCGGTCAGAAGCGCGTGCGCATGCCGATCGTGCCGACGATCTGGTTCGCGGTGCTCGATGCGCCGCCCGACGTGTTGATGAACGCCTGGTAGCCGCGGCCCGATGCGTGCTGGTACATCGCTTCCGCGTACAGGTCGGTGCGGCGCGACAGCTTGTACACCGCCTGCAGGTCGACCTGGTGCCACTTCGGATCGGTGCCGTGCTTGCTGTCGGGGTTCGACACGCTGGCGTCCGTGTACACGTAGGCCGCGCCGAGGCTGACCGCCGGTGTCACCGCATAGCGCACGTTCACGTCGTAGTTGTTGAACGCAACCTGGCCGGTGGAGCCGAACGAGCCCGAGTTGTCGTACTGCGAACGCGTATAGACGAAGCCGACCGTCGCCGGACCGAACCCGTAGCTGACACCGCCGCCGTACGTGCGCATGCGGTCCGCGCCCACCGACCAGCCGCCCTGGCTCACGCTCTTCGCTTCGGCCACGTCGGTCGCGCCGGGGCTCGCGCTCGTCGAACCCTTCGTGCCGTTCATTTGCAGATATGCGCCGGCCAGCTTCAGCGGGCCGTTCGTGTAGCTCGCCGCGACGCTGTACGCGCGGTTGCCGGCGAAGTTCGTCGAGTTCGAGAAGCCGTACAGCGCGCCGACCTTGAAGCCCGCGATCGTGTCGCTCGTGTACTTGACCGCGTTGTTGATGCGCACCGAATGGTTCAGGTTGTCGTTGTCGAACGGATGCGCGAAGCCCGTATCGCCGAAGTCGCCGGCCGTCGCGGACAGCGGCGCGACGAAGTCGACCATCGTGTCGTACTGGCGGCCGAGCGTCAGCGTGCCGTAGCCGCTGCGGCTCAGGCCCACGTAGGCATGACGGCCGAACAGCTTGCCGTCCTGGCCGAGCGCGCCGTTGTTCGCGTTGAAGCCGTTCTCCAGCACGAACAGCGCCTTCAGGCCGCCGCCGAGATCTTCGGTGCCGCGCAGCCCGAAACGGCTGCCGTTGATCGTGCCGGTGGTCATCCGCCACTGGGCCCCGCCGTTCACGTTGTTGGTGTATGCGATGCCGGCGTCGATCAGGCCGTACAGCGAGACCGCGCTCTGCGCGTGCGCGAGCGGGGCGAAGAGCGCGGTGGCGGAGGCGGCGGCAATCAGGGTTTTGTTCATCAGAATTTGCTCCGAGAAACCCCGCCATTGATGGCGGGAAGGAAAGGAGTGCTGTTGACAGGCAGCTTCTTCCACGGGTTAGGATCACCGGCATGATTCTTGTCTACCGCTACCGGGTGAAGTCGCTCAACGGACTGCTCAACAAGCAGAGCCGTGCGGTGAACTACGTCTGGAACTTCTGCAATGACACGCAGAAGCACGCGCTCAGGTGGAGCAAGAAGTGGCCGACGGGATTCGATGTGAACGTGCTGACGACGGGGAGCAGCAAGGCGCTCGGCATCCACTCCGGCACGATCAACGCGACGTGCGAGCAATATGCGAAGTCGCGCAGTCAGCACCGTCGGCCCTACCTGCGCTATCGCGGCAGGAAATCGCTGGGCTGGGTGCCGCTGAAGGGGCGTGACCTGAAGCGCGAGGGTGACGCGTTCCGTTTCGCCGGCAACACGTTTCGGGTATTCCACAGCCGACCGCTTCCCGAAGGCAAGATCAAGGACGGAACCAACTTCGCGCAGGATGCACGCGGCAATTGGTTTCTCAACATCGTGATCGAGATGCCCGATGTTCAAGCCCGCCCGATCCGTTCCGGTGTTGGCATCGATCTCGGCCTGAAAGACTTCGCCACACTTTCGACCGGCGAGAAGCTGCCCAATGACCGATTCGGCCGACGCGCGGCGGAGAAACTGGCGAAAGCGCAACGGGCGCGAAAGCACAAGCGGCATATCGCGAAGTTGCACGCCAAGGTCGCGAATGCCCGTGCCGATTTCCAGCATAAGCTCGCGCTCGATCTGGTTCGGCGCTTCGATTACCTCGCGGTCGGCAACGTGTCGGCTGCGAAGCTCGCCAGAACCAGGATGGCGAAAAGCGTCTACGACGCATCCTGGTCGTCCTTCCGAAACAAGCTCCGTTACAAGGCGATGGCGCACGGGGCCACGTTCGAGGAAGTCGACGAAAGCGGTTCTACCCAGTCCTGTTCGTCGTGCGGATCGAAAGACAGCACGACGCGGCCGAAAGGTATCGCGGGACTGCGAATGAGAGAGTGGGCCTGCGATGGCTGTGGTGTCGTGCATGATCGAGATACCAACGCTGCGCTGAACATTCTCCGATGCGGACGTGCATCGCCAGGTGTGGGAATCACCTGCCTTTAGGCGGGCGAGGACGTCAAGTAACTGCTCCTGCGTGTGGGACGGTGATCAAAGTTCGGCGCAAGTGTAGGGGCGCGTCCGTTCGATTCCGGCGGCCGGCGCGCGAGCGCACCGTTGCGAGCCGCGCAAGAGTGCGTCATATGGTGTTCACAAACCGACGCCGCCGCCGGATGCCGGGCGTTTTCGCGGAAGGCGCGCTGCGTGATGTGCGATTGCCGCGCGTGCCGTGTCGCGCATTGACAACACGCGCGTCGCCGGCGCGGGAGTTGCTTGCCGCCTCGCGCACGTGGAGAATGAGCCATCCCATGCCGGAACAAGGAGACATCGATGACTACGCATCACCGTCCGTCCTTCAGTGCCGCGCTCTGCTATCGCGACCCGAAAGCCGCGCTCGCCTGGCTCGAACGTGCATTCGGTTTCGAACGCTCGCTCGTCGTCACCACACCGGATGGCGACATCGCCCATGCGGAAATGAAATTCGGCGACGGTGTCGTGATGATCGGCGGCACGTGGGCCGACTTCATCGCGTCGCCGGAAGACACGGGCGACCGCAATACCCAGCACGTCCATGTGCATCTGCCCGACGACGCGGACATCGACGCGCACTGCGAACGCGCACGCGCGGCAGGCGCTGAGATCCTGCAGGCGCCTGCCGACGCGTTCTACGGCGATCGCACGTATCGCGCGCGTGACCCCGGCCGCCACGTGTGGACGTTCGGCAAGCACGTGCGCGACGTGACGAACGACGAGATGAGCGCGGCCACCGGCCTGACAATCGAGGATTTCCGCTGAATGCCGGACCCGCTGAACGAGCCGGATTTCCCCACCCCGCGGCACGCTGACGCCGCATGACGCCTGGACCAACATGAATCTCTTCAATGCACGCCTGCGCGGTCGCGACGGGCTCTTCACGATCGGCATCGTCGGCGACAGGATCGCGCGGATCGACGCGCAAACCGCGCCGGTCGCGCCCGTCGGCGCCGACGATGTCGACGCCGGCGGCCGTGTCGCGATACCGCCGCTGGTCGAGCCGCATATCCATCTCGATGCGGTGCTCACGGCCGGCGAGCCGGCCTGGAACATGAGCGGCACGCTGTTCGAGGGAATCGAGCGCTGGTCCGAGCGCAAGGCGACGATCACGCACGAGGACACCAAGACGCGCGCGCATGCGGCGATCGGCATGCTGCGCGATCACGGCATCCAGCACGTGCGCACCCACGTCGACGTCACCGATCCGACGCTCGCCGCGCTGAAGGCGATGCTCGAAGTGAAGGACGAGGCGCGCGGGCTGATCGACCTGCAGATCGTCGCGTTTCCGCAGGAAGGCATCGAGTCGTTCGATGGTGGCCGCGCGCTGATGGAGCAGGCGATCGATCTCGGCGCGGACGTCGTCGGCGGGATTCCGCATTTCGAGAACACGCGCGAGCAGGGCGTCAGCTCGATCCGCTTCCTGATGGAACTGGCCGAGCGCACCGGCTGCCTCGTCGACGTGCACTGCGACGAGACCGACGATCCGCATTCGCGCTTTCTCGAAGTGCTCGCGGAAGAAGCGCGCGTGCGCGGGATGGGCGCGCGCGTGACGGCGAGCCACACCACCGCGATGGGCTCGTACGACAACGCGTACTGCTCGAAGCTGTTCCGGCTGCTCAAGCGTGCCGGGCTGAATTTCGTGTCGTGCCCGACCGAGAGCATCCATCTGCAGGGGCGTTTCGACACGTTTCCGAAGCGGCGCGGCGTCACCCGCGTCGCGGAGCTCGATCGAGCGGGCCTGAACGTGTGCTTCGGGCAGGATTCGATCAAGGATCCGTGGTATCCGCTCGGCAACGGCAATATCCTGCGCGTGCTCGACGCCGGCCTCCATATCTGCCACATGATGGGTTACGAGGACCTGCAGCGCTGCCTCGACTTCGTGACCGATCACAGCGCGACGACGCTGCATCTCGGCGACGGTTACGGGATCGCGGTCGGGCGCCCGGCGAACCTGGTCGTGCTCGACGCGGACAGCGACTACGAAGCGGTGCGCAGGCAGGCAAAGGCCACGCTGTCGGTTCGGCACGGGAAGGTGATCATGCGGCGGGAACCGGAGCGCGTCACGTATCCGGAGTGACGGGGGCGTGTGGGAGGCGGCACGCGTCCGCCGGGCTGCGCCTTGATGTGCTCATGCATGAAATACATCAGTTGATTAGAAAAATACGTTTGTCTCATGATCGATGGAAGCCTACGATTCGGACCTGACGGCGGCGTGCATGGTGCGCGCCGTCTTTTCGATCCTCGTTCGCCGATCTCATGCGCCTCGATCTCCCGTCTGCTCCCGCGTCTTCTTCGCCGTCCTCCAGCCCGTTCGCGCGGATGGCTGTCGTCACCGTCCTGACCGGCATCGGCGCGGGCTTCGGCGGGATGCTGCTCGCGCTGCTGCTGCATGCGATCCAGCATGTCGCCTACGGCTACAGCCTGTCGCACGTGGTCGGCACCCAGAGCTTCCTTACGGGCGTGACCCTGGCCGACCCGTTGCGCCGGCTCGCCGTGCTGGTCGTCTGCGGGCTCGTCGCGGGCGGCGGCTGGTGGGCGCTCTACCGGTACGGCCGGCCGCTCGTCAGCATCCGCCGGGCAGTGCGTGCGGCCGATCCGCGGATGCCGTTCGTCAGCACGACGATTCACGCGCTGCTGCAGATCGTCACCGTCGCGCTCGGTTCGCCGCTCGGTCGCGAAGTCGCACCGCGCGAGATCGGCGCGCTGCTCGCCGGGCAGCTCGCGCACCGTGCGCGGCTCACGTCTGCCGACTGCCGGCTGATGGTCGCGTGCGGCGCGGGCGCCGGCCTCGCGGCCGTCTACAACGTGCCGCTCGGCGGCGCCGTGTTCGTGCTCGAAGTGCTGCTCGGCACGTTCGAATTGCGCGCGCTGGTGGTCGCTGTCGTCACGTCGGCGATCGCGGCGGCCGTCGCATGGATCGGCCTCGGCAACGAACATCAGTACACGGTGCCTGCGTTCGTGCTGAGCACGCCGCTGGTCGCGTGGTCGATCGTCTGCGGGCCGCTGTTCGGTTTCGCCGCATACGGCTTCGTGCGGCTCACGACCCGTGCGCGGGCAGATGCGCCGAAGGGCCGGCTGCTGCCCGTGCTCGCGCTGGTCAACTTCGCGGTGATCGGTGTGCTCGCGATGGGGTTTCCGCAACTGCTCGGCAATGGCAAGGGGCCGGCTTCGCTCGGTTTCGACGGCACGCTGACGATCGGCGTCGCGGCGACGCTGCTCGTGCTGAAGGTGCTGATCGAGGCGGGCAGCCTGCGTGCGGGCGCGGAGGGCGGGCTGCTGACGCCGGGCCTCGCGAACGGTGCGCTGCTGGGCGTCGTGCTCGGCGGGCTGTGGGGCCTGGTGTGGCCGGGCGCGTCGATCGGCGGGTGCGCGCTGATCGGCGCGACCGCGTTTCTTGCCGCGTCGATGCAGATGCCGATCACGGCCGTCGTGCTGCTGCTCGAATTCACGCGCGTGAATCACGATAGTCTCGTGCCGATGCTGCTGGCCGTGGCCGGGTCGCTCGTTGCGTATCGCTTCGCGCAGCAACTGGCCGAGCGGCGCGCGAATGCGATCGCGACGGTCGGCGCGGTGGAGACGGCGGTGGGCACGCGCTGACCCGCTGACCCGCTGACCCACGCCGTCATCCGTTATCCGCATCGGCGGCCCCCCGGGGCTGCCAGCCGTCATTTTCCTTCCCGTTTCCACGCCTGTTCTCGCGCGTTTCGCCGCCTGATCGCGATGGTGCGCACACCAAAGCGCGTCTTTCGGTTCTGTGCAAGAATCCGCGCGTTTCCGCGCCACCGAACAACGAACCATACGCGCGCGGACGTCCCTATCAGGAAACGAGGAGCTCAAGTTGGTCCAACGCATTTCCCGCTTTTTCACGCAGGTGGTCCACCGCGTGCTGCCCGACCCGTTGATTTTCGCGATCCTGCTGACGATCGTCACGTTCGCGCTCGCATTCGGGCTCACGCCGACCACGCCGGTGCAACTCACGACGATGTGGGGTTCAGGTTTCTGGAACCTGCTCGCGTTTTCGATGCAGATGGTGATGATCCTCGTCACCGGCCACGCGCTCGCGAGTTCGCCGCCCGTGCGCCGCCTGCTCGTTGCGCTCGCAAGCACCGCGCGCACGCCGGGGCAGGGCGTGATGCTCGTCGCGTTCGTCGGCGCGCTCGCCTGCGCGATCAACTGGGGCTTCGGCCTGGTGCTCGGCGCGATGCTCGCGCGCGAAGTCGCGCGCCGCGTGGCCGGCAGCGACTACCGGCTGCTCGTCGCGTCCGCGTACATGGGTTTCCTGAGCTGGCACGGCGGGCTGTCGGGTTCGGTCCCGCTCGTCGCAGCGACGAAGGGCAATCCGATGGAAAAGACCATCGGGCTGATTCCGGTGTCGGACACGATCTTCACTGGCTACAACGCGTTCATCACGATCGGGCTGATCGTGATGCTGCCGTTTCTCGCGCGGATGATGATGCCGAAGCCGGGCGACGTCGTCAGCGTCGATCCGGCGCTGCTCGCGGAACCGCCGAGCGTCGAGCGCCAGCTCGGGCCCGACGCGACGTTCGCGGAACGGATGGAAGAGAGCCGCGCGCTGTCGGTTTTCGTTGCAGCGCTGTGCGCGGCGTTCCTCGTGCTGCGTTTCATGCAGAAGGGCTTCGCGCTCGACATCGACACCGTGAACCTCGCGTTCCTCGCGGCCGGCATCCTGCTGCACCGTACGCCGATGGCCTATGCGCGCGCGGTGGCCGGCGCGGCGCGCGGCGCATCGGGGATCATGATCCAGTTTCCGTTTTACGCGGGCATCCAGGCGCTGATGGATCACTCGGGGCTCGCGGGCGTGATCACGAAGTGGTTCGTCGATATCGCGAACGTGCACACGTTCCCGCTGCTCGCGTTCCTCAGCTCGGCCGTGATCAATTTCGCGGTGCCGTCGGGCGGTGGCCACTGGGTCGTGCAGGGCCCGTTCGTGATGCCGGCCGCGCAGGCGCTCGGCGCCGATCTCGGCAAGGCCGCGATGGCGATCGCCTACGGCGAGGCGTGGACCAACATGGCGCAGCCGTTCTGGGCGCTGCCCGCACTCGCGATCGCCGGGCTCGGCGTGCGCGACATCATGGGGTACTGCGTGACGACGCTGCTGTTCTCGGGCGTGGTGTTCGTGGCAGGGATGTATCTGTTCTGACCGAACGCGGCGCGATGCCGGCGGGGGGGCGGCCCGCCGCGTCGCGCCGGCTCGAATCGCGCGTACGCTCAGCGTTGCGATCGCGCAGCGGCCCGCTCGTGCCCGTGGCGCAGCGCGAGGCTCGCGAACGCGGCGACGACGAGCGCCACGGTGAGCAGCGTCAGTCCGTTCTTCGCATTCCCGGTCGCCTGTTCGATCGCGCCGACGACAGTCGGGCCGACGAAGCCGCCGAGCAGGCCGCACGTGTTCACCAGGCCGAGACCGCCGGCCAGCGCGCTGCCGGCGAGTCGCGACGCAGGAAACGTGAACACGATCGACTGCACGACGAAGAACATCGACGCGGCGATGCATACGCAAGCGAGGCCGGCTACCGGCGACGCGTGTGCGGCGCCCACCATCCCGGCCGCCATCACGAGGAGCCCGACGCACAGTATCCGGCGCGAATGATGCGACTCGCGCGCGAAGCGCGGCAGCGTTGCGGCGCCGAGTGCGGCGGCAAGCCAGGGCAATGCGGTCAGCAACCCGACCGCGAACGGCGAAAAGTGACCCGATGCGCCGATGATGCCCGGCAGGAAGAAGATCACCGTGTAGATCGTCAACTGGTGGCAGAAGTACACGAAGATCGCGAGCCAGATCTGCGGATCGCGCAGCGCGGCGCCGAACGCGTGGCCGCCGCGGGCGGCGACCCCGGCATCCTGTTCGGCAGCCAGCGCGCGTTCGAGTGCGCGGCCGGTTTCGGGAGCGAGCCACGGCGCGCTGCTCGGGCGGTCCGGCAGGCGTGTCCAGACGACGAAGGCGAGCAGGATCGCCGGAATCCCTTCGACGACGAACAGCCATTGCCAGCCGTGGAAGCCGAGCGTGCCGTCGAGTTCGATCAGCGCGCCGGCCAGCGGCCCGCCGACGATGTTCGCGATGCACACGCCGAGCAGGAAATAGCCGGTCGCCCGCGCACGCTCCTCGCGACCGAACCAGTACGTGAGGTACAGCATCACGCCCGGAAACAGTCCCGCTTCGGCGGCGCCGAGCAGCAGGCGCATCACGTAGAACGACGTCGGGCCGCCGACGAACGCCATCGCGACCGACAACGCGCCCCACGTGATCATGATCCGCGTGATCCAGAAGCGCGCGCCGACGCGATGCATGATGAGGTTGCTCGGGATCTCGAACAGCGCGTAGGTCAGGAAGAACAGGCCGGCGCCGAGCCCGTAGGCTGCGGATGAAATGCCGAGATCGACGCCCATCGAGTGCTTCGCGAAGGCGATGTTGGTGCGGTCGAGGAAGCTGATCACGTAGGCGGCGATCAGCAGCGGCATGAGCTTGCGGAACAGCAGCCGGTTCAGCGACGCGCTTGCGTCCCCGGCGGCGGAAGGCAGGATCTGGGCGTGTTGAGTGGACATGCGGACGACTCCGGTAAAGGCGAACGGGCGCACACGGCAAGCACGGCGCGCTGCGTTCGGCAGAGGCCGCTGCGTCGCGCGCAGCGGAGGGGCAGACGACGGAGCCGCGCCGGCGGCGCTCGGGCGGGAGCGGGGCGATCAAGGGCGTCCTGGCGCCGGCCGGCTCGAGCCGGCGCCTTGTCTCTGCGCTTGCGGGTCCTGGGGGGGGCGGGTGTCGGGCGCGACCCGGCGGTCAGAACCGGACCGCGTCGCCGCCCTTGAGCCCGAGCATCGCGCGCGCCTCGGCCGGCGTCGCGATCTCCAGCGACAGCCCCTCGAGCACCTGCCGCATCTTCAGTACCTGCGCGGCGCTCGATTCGGCGAGCTTGCCGGGCGCGATCCACAGCGAATCCTCGAGCCCGACCCGCACGTTCGCGCCCTGTGCGGCGCCGATCGTCGCGAGCGGAATCTGGTGGCGGCCCGCGCCGAGAATCGACCACACGTAGTCCTGGCCGAACAGGCGGTCTGCCGTGCGGCGCATGTGCATCAGGTCTCCAGGGTGCGCGCCGATGCCGCCGAGCAGGCCGAACACGCTCTGCACGAAGAACGGCGGCTTCGCGAGCCCGCGGTCGACGAAGTGTGCAAGGTTGTACAGGTGCGAGATGTCGTAGCACTCGAACTCGAACCGCGTGCCGTTCGCGCCGCAGCGCGTGAGGATCGTCTCGATGTCGGCGAACGTGTTCTTGAACACCAGATCGCGGCTCTTCTCGAGATGTTCGCGTTCCCACGGATGCTTCAGTTCGTGAAAGCGCTCGAGCATCGGATAGAGTCCGAAATTCATCGAACCCATGTTCAGCGATGCGATTTCGGGCTGGAAATGCAGCGCGGGCTGCAGCCGTTCGTCGACGGTCATGTGCGGGCTGCCGCCCGACGTGAGATTGATCACCGCGTCGGTCTGCGCCTTGATGCGCGGCAGAAATTCGGCGAACACGGCCGGGTCCTGCGTCGGCTTGCCGTCCGACGGGTTGCGCGCGTGCAGATGCAGGATCGCGGCGCCGGCCTGCGCGGCCGCGACGGCGGCCGTCTCGATCTGATGCGGCGTGACGGGCAGGTACGGCGACATCGACGGCGTGTGGATCGCGCCGGTCGGCGCGCAGGTGATGATGACTTTGCGAGCGTTTGCCACGAATGGATTCCTTACGATGAGCGACGCGGGAGGCGTCAGAGCACTTCGACGTTGCCGCAGACGGAAATCGCCTGCCCGGTGATGCCGTGCCCGCCGGGCGAGCACAGGAACAGCGCGGTCGCGGCGATTTCGGCCGGATCCGTCATGCGCCGCAGCGAGATTTTTTCGAGGTAGCGCTTCTCCATCTCGTCGTAGCCGATCCCGAGCTGCTGCGCGCGTGCTTCGATCACGCGGCGCATCCGCGGGCCGCGTACGATGCCGGGCTGGATCGCGTTGACGCGTATGCCGAGCGGCCCGAGCTCGATCGCAAGGCTTTTCACGAGACCGACGACGGCCCACTTGGTCGCCGCGTAGGGCGTGCGGAACGCGTAGCCGAGCCGCCCCGCGACCGACGACAGCGCGATGATCGCGCCGCCGTGCTTCGCGTCGCGCAGGAGCGGCACCGCGCGCCGCGCGAACTGGAATTGCGCGTTCAGGTTGATCGCGACCGTCTGCTCCCACTGCACGGGGTCGATTTCGTCGATGCCGCCCGTGGGTCCGGCGATGCCCGCGTTATTGACGAGCACGTCCAGGCCGCCGAGCGTCGTCGATATGTCCGCGAACACGCGCTCGACCGCGACCGGGTCGGATACGTCGGCCAGCGTCGCACTGATCGCGGCGCGCGACGGCCGATCCGCCAGCGCCGCGATCGCGGCTTGCGACGCATCGCACACGTGGACGCGCGCGCCGCATTCGGCGAACGCGTCGGCGATCTCGAGACCGATGCCCGACGCGCCGCCCGTCACGAGGACGCGCAGGCCGTCATAGGGTTTCAGCAAGTCGGAAGCTGTCATGCCGGGTTGTCTCCATCGTTGAAATTATTGAGTGCGGCGCACCCTGGGGGCGGGCTTGCGCGGAAGGTGGCCGCTACGGCTTCGCATTCGCGTGCCGCGGGGTCTGCTCGGCGCGCAGCGTTTCGGCGAGATCGTGCGCGGCGCCACCGATGTCGAGCGCGATGCCGGCACGTACGCCGGTGCCGTCGCGCCGTTCGAGCGCGTCGACGATCGCGCGGTGCGCATCCATCGAGCGCCGCATGTGCGGGATATCGAGCGCGACCATGTTGAGGAACGGCCCGACACGCATCCACAGGTTCTCGACGATCGCGAGCGTGCTTTCGCTTGCGCCGTGCGCGTAGATCGCGCTGTGGAACGCGAAATTGCTCTGCAGGTAGGCGCGCGAACGGCCGGCCTCGACCTGCGCCTGCATCGTTTCGCAGGTCTTGCGCACGGCGGCAATCTGCGCGTCGGTCATCCGTGCGCACGCGCGTTCGGCGATGCATCCTTCGAGCGCGATCCGCACGTCGCGCAGTTCGTCGAGCATGTCGAGCGTCATCGGCGGCACGACGAGCGCGCGGTTCGGGCCATCGACCAGCGCGCGTTCGGCGCGCAGCCGCGTGAGCGCGGCGCGCACGGGCATCGTCGACGAGCCGACCGCCTCGGCCACGCTGCGCAGGCTCAGCGCCTGACCGGGCGCGAAACGGCCGCTCATCAGCGCTTCGCGCAGTTGCTGATAGACCTTGTCGGCCATCGTTTCCGATTCGATGACTTTCAGTGCGGGCGGGGCGATGCGGGGTGCCAAGGCCGGGTTCTCCTGGGTTTGATCTGCGATCTGTGATCACACTGACGATGTGCGAAGTGTTGTCGATGGGGCGGGTGGCGTCAAGGTGTTCGAGGTAGGGGAAAACGCGGGTGCAAAGCGGCGTGTCGCCCGTGCCATTAGGGACGCGGCGCGATGTGGACGGGTGCACACGTCAATCCCAAGTTAATACCGTTTTGCTGTTTCTAACGAGCATTTAGTGCGGATAAGCCACAATTTTAGGGAATTATGGTTCTTGAGCGTGCTAACGCGTTAACTTTATAATATTGTGAGTTATCTGCCATATGGCGCTACAAGACTCACTATGCTGGAATTAAGCTTTCGCAAGCCCGATGAAATCGTCACGCTGCTTTGCGAGCGGCTTCGCACCGAGCGGTTGGCGTTGCAACTCACCCAGGCTGACGTGGCCGCGCGCGCCGGCGTCGGCGCCAATACCGTGTCCAATCTGGAAGCCGGACGCAATGTGAGCCTCGAAACGGTCATCCGTGTCGCCATGGTTCTTGGCCGAAGCAAGGAACTCGAAGCGCTGTTCCTGCCGAAGCTGGATAGCCTGGAAGATGTTCACCGGTATGAAAAGAGCGCCAAACGTCAGCGCGTGAAGAGGACGACGAGAAATGATTGAGCGGATCGATGTCTACTACGACGGCTGGGGGGAGCACTGGCTGTGGGGATCGATGGTCTCGACGACGGCCATCACCGGGCGCCCATTGATCGTATTCGAATATAGCGATGACGCGCGCAAGCGGGGGCTCGAGCTGTCGTCTTATGCACTCCCGGTGCAGGGGAGCAGGCTGCGCAAGGATTTTCCGTCCCACCAGCTGGGGCTGCCAGGACCGGTCTACGACGCGCTGCCCGACGGATGGGGCATGTTGCTGATGGATCGGTTGTTCAAACGTCGCGGCCTCAACGCGGCCCGCATCGGGCCGCTGGAGCGGCTGGCTTACATTGGCAACCATGCGATGGGGGCCATGTCGTTCGAGCCCGTCGCGCCCGAGATCCAGGAACCGCAGCCGAATATTCCTCTGGATCGGCTCGCGGCCGAGGTACAGGAAGTCCTCGATGGTGAAGGCGGCGCGTTCCTTCAACAGTTGCTGCAGGTCGGCGGTTCTCCGCAAGGCGCCAGGCCGAAGGCGCTGGTCTATCGCGATCCGCGCTCCGACATCTTTACCACGGCCGCCGTGGCGGGTTTTGAAGCGTGGCTCGTCAAGTTTCCGGCGCGGCACGAGCATCCCGAGGTGTGCGCTATCGAGATGGTCTACGCCGAGTGCTTGCGCATGTGCGGCATCGAGACCCCGGACACGTTGCATTTCGATTTGCCTGGCGGGATGGCGGCATTTGCGTCCAGGCGTTTCGATCGACGGGACGGTCTGCGCGTACCCATGCAAAGCGTTGCCGCGTTTACCGGTGCCGATTACAAAACGCCGGGCGCGCTGGATTACGTGAATTTCCTGCGTGCGACCCACATGTGCACCAATGACGTCCGGGAGAAGGCGCGGGCGCTCGAGCGGGCTGTCTTCAACGTCGCATTCAACAACCGGGACGATCATCCCAAGAACTTCGCGTACATCATGGCGCGCTCCGGCGAGTGGCAGCTCGCGCCGGCCTACGACGTGACATTCTGCGAGGGACCGGGCGGTTATCACCAGATGGACGTCATGGGCGAGGCCCTGCAGATCGATCGCGCGGCATTGCTCGGGCTGGCAAAGGAGGCAGAGATTTCCGCCGCGGTGGCCGGGGACATGATCGACCGAATGTGTTCGGTGGCCAGCCGGTTTTCGGTCATTGCGACGCGCGACTATCAGCGGACCATTACCGAAGATACCCTGACGTCCATTCAGCGTCGGATCGACGAGAACGTTGCGCTGCTCCGTTAGGGCGTGAACACGCCCTTGTGCAACGGCAACTGCTCAGCGCGCCGGCTCGTCGGTCAGCGTGCCGAGAAACGCGACGATATCCTTGATGTCCTGCTCGGTCATCGCGGGCTTGTCGCCGGGCTTGCGATCGAACGGCGCATCGGTCACGTCGACGTTCGCGCGGTACTTCGGCGGAATATCGTCGTACACGTCGACCTTGCCGTCCGGGCCGCGCGAATAGAACTTCTGCGGCGAGATGCTGCGCTCGTTGTAGAACGCCATGACCTGGTCGAGCGTATGGAACACGCCGTTGTGGAAGAACACCCGGCGCGTCGCCGCGTTGCGCAGCGTCGGCGTGAGGAACATCCCGCAATACTGCGTCTGGTCCTTCAGGTCCTCACGGAACGGCCCGCACACGCCGAGATCGTGGAACGCCGGGTTGCGGTTCTGCGCGAGCGCCCGGTTGCGCGGCGCGCCGAGCGCCTCGTACTGGTAGTCGGTAAACATCGGCGGCAGGCCGTCCTTGCCGGGTTTGGACAGATGGCAGCCCGCGCAATTCGCCTTGTCCGGATCGTTGAAGAGCTTCAGCCCGCGCAACTCGGCCTGCGTCAGGCGCGCGCGGCCCTCGAGCCAGCGATCGTACTTACTGTTGTACGGATGGAACGACGGATCCTCGACCTGATAGCGCGCGATCGCGAACATCGCCTCCGACACCAGAAGCTGCGGGCTGGAGAACACGCGCGCGCCGAACAACTGCTCGAACTGCGCGCGATGCGACGACTGCGCGAGCTTGCGCGCGACGTCGTCGATGCCCGCATTCGCCATCTCGACCGGATTCAGCAGCGGTCCGAACGCCTGTTGCTGCAGCGTATCGGCGCGGCCATCCCAGAACATTCCGCCCTGCGGCACGAGCTGCGGCGCGGCCGACGTGCCGGCCACCTTCTGCGCCTTGACGACGCCGGCCGCGGAGGCGGCCTGCTGCGCGACGCTCGGCGCGGCATCGTTTTCGCCCGCATCGGGGCCGATGCTGAAATTCGGCTGGCGATACAGGTACATCAGCGACGGCGGCGGACGGTAACCCCGCTGCGTCATCGCGAGGCCGCCCGGCTGCACGTCGAGCCCGTTCGGCGGCCCGTATGCATGGTCGGGGCTGTGGCACGACGCGCACGACTGCTTGCCGGATGCCGACAGCGACGGATCGGCGAACAGTGCACGACCGAGCTGCGCGACCGCGGACAGCGGCTGCGCGGCCGGGCGCTGCAGCACGACCGGATGCGCATTCGCGCCCGTCCAGTCGGCGACGACGTCGCCGATCGCCGCAGGCGTACGGGCCGGCAACGCAATCGCGAACGCGCCGTAGCCGAGCACGGCCGCGCCGAGCACGAACGCCGCGCGGCGCAGCACGCGGGCAGGGGAACGCGGCGCGGCGGCGCCGGATGCGTCGGGAGACGGGAACGCGGGACGAGCTGTCATGCTGTCGGTCGAAAGTCGGGCGCGGCGTAAAGGCGGCGCGTTGAATGGAAACGGCCGGCGCACGATGCGCCGGCCTGCTGCTTGTTGCTGCCGGTCAGGCAATACCGGTCAGATCGACGGCGCCGCGCTCAGCACGGTGCCTTGCGTCGGATCGAGATACAGCGGCGCCGTATTCGGCTTCGACGAGAAGTCGAACAGCCCGCGCAGGTCGCCCGCCATCGCATCGAACGAACCGCCGCCGATGCGCTGGCCGCCGAGCCAGTTGTCCTCGATGAAGCGCACGACGGACGCCTGGTCGATCATCGTGTGGTCGACATAGTTCTGCTTCGCGTACGGCGAGATCACGACCAGCGGAATGCGCACACCCGGGCCGCAGCGGCCGTTCACGGTGCCGCCGTTCACGCCGGTGGTGCCGCCCGTGCCGCATGCGCCGTTGCCGTTCACCTGGTCGACCGCATCGGACGACGCGTGGGTCGGCGCCGTGTACGCGTGGTCGTACCAGCCGTCGGAGTCGTCATAGGTGACGATCACGGCCGTGTTCTGCCAGTCGGGCTGCTGCTGCAGGAAGTTGACGACCTTCGTCACGAACGCCTGCTCGTCGAGCGGATCCGAGTAGCCCGCGTGCGCATCCTGCGCGGCCGGCGCCTTGAGAAAGCTGACCGACGGGAAATTGCCGGCCTTCACGGCCGCGAAGAAGTCGTCGCTGTCGTACTGGTGGTTCGCCGGTTCAGCCGTCTTGCCGTCGACTTCGACGCTCGAACCGATCGCCGCGACGCTACTCGGACGCGTGTGCTGCGGGTTCGCGGTCGACGCGTAGTACTGGAACCAGTTGTGGTGCGGGATGTAGTCCGCCGTCGCCGCGTTCACGGCGGTGGCGACCGTGCTGCGGTTACAGCCGGTCGTGCCGTTGCCGTTGGTCGTCGACAGGTTGAAGCCGCCCATGAAGCCGCCCCACGTGATCTTCGCGGCGTTCAGCAGGTCGCCGATGTTCTTGCCGCTCATCATCGCCTGGTCGCTCGTGCTCGAGCACACGTCGAAGCCGGGGTCGACGTCGTTGATCATCGTGAAGCCGCCCTGGCCGTCGTTGATGTAGTACGAGGTGGCCGCGAGCGTCGACGGCTGCTTCGACGTCTTGACGATCTGCATCCCGTTGGTCTGCCCCGACACCACGTTCAGCGCGCCCGGCGTCGACGGGCCGTAGACCGTCGTATACGCGTTGTCGCTCATCGCGAAGCGTTGTGCGTAGTTCCACAGCGCGGTGACGGTGTTGCCGTCGAAGTAGCCCATCACCTGGCCCTTCGTGCCGAACGCGCCGGCGCCGCCGGACGAGCCCTTGCCGGTGTATTTCGGGAACAGGTCGGCGAGGCCGTTGTCCTCGGCCTGCTGCTCGGCCGTGTACGCGTGGTTCTGGTCGGCGGTCGCGGCCTGCGTGCGGTCGAGGCGGAACGGGTTCGCGGCGTCGGTGCCGTTGGCCGTGTTCGTGAAGTTCGGGTTCGCGGTGAGCAGCGTGCCCGTCAGCCCGTTGACCGTCGGCGTGCCGGGCTTGGCGGTGAAGGCCGGTTCGCCGGACGGGTTCGACGCGTTCGGGTACGTGCCGAAGTAGTGGTCGAACGACACGTTTTCGCCGTAGATCACGACGACGTGCTTGATCGGCGTGGCGGTCTGCAGTGCATCCTGCGACGACACCGCGGGCGTCGACGTCGGATCGTCGCTGCCGCCGCAGGCGAACAGCGCAAGCGCTGCGGCTGCACAGGCGGTGACGAGCAAGGCTTGACGGAACATCGGGAAACTCCAGGTCAGGTGTTCGATGGTGGAGAGCGGCCCCGTCGCCGTCTCGGTTCGGCGCGGGGCTCGTGATGGCGCACCGGCATTGGAACAGTCCGGTATGAAGATATGGGGACGAAGCGGTTTCGCGAGGGTTGCGCTGCGGTATCGATTCCATTACGGCGCGACGCGGCGCGAAAGACAGCGGAAAGGAACGGGCCGATGCAACCGGAGCCACACCATTCGGCGGCGGGCGCGGGCATCGCCGTGGAGGCCGCGCCGGGCGGGCCGGGTCGGTCGGTCCGCGAGGTGGTGCAGCGGGCTTTTTTGACAATCCGGTGACACATTCATACGATGACCGGCCCCGGCGACGATCTCGCGTTGCCGGCTGTCAGCGAGTGCTCAACGTGCCGATCCCCGTTCTGCTTGCCGTCCTGTGTGCCGCCTTCCTGCATGCGTCGTGGAATGCGCTCGTGCGCAGCAGCGGCGACCGGCTGCGCTCGGCCACGGTGCTGCAGATCGCGATCGGGCTGTTCGCGCTGCTGTTCCTGCCGGGCGCCGCGCCGATCGCGCCCGCGAGTTGGGCCTGCGTTGTCGCGTCGGCGGTGCTCCACGTCGTCTATACGTTGCTGCTGGTGCGCGCGTACGAGCACGGCGACCTCAGCGTCGCGTATCCGGTCGCGCGCGGCACCGCGCCGCTGCTCGTCACGCTAGGTGCGGCGGCGTTCGCGGGCGAGCGCCTGAATGTGGGCGCGCAATGCGGACTCGTGCTGATCTGCGCCGGCATCCTGGCGATCGGGCTCGAGCGCGGGCGGGGCGCGTCACACCGGATGGCGCCCGTGTTGCTTACCGCGTTCGCGACCGGCGTATCGATCGCCGCGTACAGCGTCGTCGACGGGATCGGCGTGCGGGAAAGCGGCAGCACGGTGGCTATACCGGATGGATGTTCGTGCTGACCGGGCTGCTGATGGCCATGTATTACCGGCTGCGCGCGGGGTCGCTGCGGCTCACGCAGGATATCGGCGAGACGGCGAAGGCCGCGGGTGGTGGCGTGTTCGCGGCCCTCGCGTACGGGATCGTGATCTGGGCGATGGATCGCGCGCCGATGGGACCGGTGTCGGCGCTGCGCGAAACGAGCGTGGTGTTCGCGGCGCTGATCGCGCGCGTGTATCTCGGCGAGCGGCTGACGCCGCGTCGCGCGGGCGGGTGTCTGGTGATTGCCTGCGGGGCGCTGTTGATCAGCGCGTTCGAGGCGGTGCGGTGAGCACGATGGGCGAACCCGCCGCCCGCGGCAGCACGCGGCCGTGCTTCAGCTTTCCAACGGCATCGCACTCGTGCACTTGATTTCATCGAGACACACGCTCGAATGCACGCCGCTCACGCCGGGAATGCGCATCAGCGTTTCGAGCAGGAACGTGGACAGCCCCTTCAGGTCGTGCGCGACGACCTTCAGCACGTAGTCGATATCGCCTGTCACCGAGAAACATTCCTGGATCTGCGCGAGATCCGACACGAGTTTCTGGAACTTCGACAGGTCGCGGATATGCCCGCGCTCCATCGTCACGTGCACGAACGCGGTGACGCCGAACCCGAGCGTGTCGGGGCACAGACGGGTTTCGTAGCGGCGGATCGCGCCGATTTCCTCGAGCCGGCGGTGGCGCCGCAGCGTCTGCGCGGGTGACAGGCCCACTGCCTTCGCCAGGTCGAGGTTCGACGCGCGGCCGTTCTCCTGCAATACCGACAGCAAGTGGCGATCGATGCGATCGAGAACCGGTTCAGGCATTTTTGTTTCCTCGTCTGTCTCCGGGGTGCAATTTTATCTCATAATGTAGGGTTTGCATGAGCGGGTTACGCAACCCGATTTCGCCGTCGCGACGCTAAACTGACGCCGGATTTTCGTGTGCGGCCGCCGCGACGCGGGCGAGGACGACGGTCGGCGGCCGGGCTGGCGGGCCTGCCGACAGGAATCGGGCGTCACCGCGCGAAGATCGCAGTCCCCAACCCGACGGCCCCACGAACGGCCGCCGGCACAGCAAAACAACGCCCGGCACACCGAGGCGTGCCGCACCGCTTCCGGCGGAGGCGGGCAACATGGAGAAGACATGGTTTCTGGAAACGAGAAGGACGGCCTGAAGCGGGGGCTGAAGAACCGGCACATCCAGCTGATCGCGCTCGGCGGCGCGCTCGGCACGGGGCTGTTCCTCGGCATCGCGCAGACGATCAAGATGGCCGGCCCGTCCGTGCTGCTCGGCTACGCGGTGGCCGGCATCGTCGCGTTCTTCATCATGCGCCAGCTCGGCGAGATGGTCGTCGACGAGCCGGTGGCCGGCTCGTTCAGCTACTTCGCCGACAAGTACGTCGGTCACTTCACCGGCTTCCTGTCCGGCTGGAACTACTGGGTGCTGTACATCCTCGTGAGCATGGCCGAGCTGTCGGCCGTCGGGATCTACGTGCAGTACTGGTGGCCCGGCGTGCCGACCTGGGTGTCCGCGCTGGTGTTCTTCGTCGCGATCAACCTGCTGAACCTGGCGAGCGTGAAGTCGTACGGCGAGACGGAATTCTGGTTCTCGATCATCAAGGTCGCCGCGATCGTCGGGATGATCGGCTTCGGCGGCTGGCTGCTCGCGAGCGGCCACGCGGGCCCGGAGGCAAGCATCGCGAACCTCTGGCAGCACGGCGGCTTCTTCCCGAACGGGGTGTCGGGGCTCGTGATGTCGATGGCGGCGATCATGTTCTCGTTCGGCGGGCTGGAGCTGATCGGCATCACCGCGGCCGAGGCCGACGATCCGAAGCACAGCATTCCGCGCGCGACCAACCAGGTGATCTACCGGATCCTGATTTTCTACATCGGCGCGCTGGCGGTGCTGCTGTCGCTGTATCCGTGGGAAAAGGTCGTCACCGGCGGCAGCCCGTTCGTGCTGATCTTCCATGCGCTGAGCAGCAACCTGGTCGCGAACGTGCTGAACGTGGTCGTGCTGACGGCCGCGCTGTCGGTCTACAACAGCGGCGTGTACAGCAACAGCCGGATGCTGTTCGGCCTCGCGAAGCAGGGCAACGCGCCGAAGGTGCTGTGCTCGGTGAACAAGCGCGGCATTCCGCTCGCCGCGCTCGGCGCGTCGGCGCTCGCGACGGGCGCGTGCGTGCTGGTCAACTACTTCATGCCGGGCAAGGCGTTCGAGGTGCTGATGGGCCTCGTCGTGTCGGCGCTGATCATCAACTGGGCGATGATCACGCTGATCCACCTGAAGTTCCGCCAGGCCAAGCGCATCGCCGGAGAGCAGACTTCGTTCCGCAGTCTGGGCTATCCTTTCACGAATTACCTGTGCCTGGCGTTCATGGCCGGCATTCTCGTCGTGATGTACCTGACGCCGGATCTCCGCCTGTCGGTGTACCTGATCCCCGTATGGCTCGCGGTGCTCGCGATCGGGTATCGCTTCCGGCAGAAGAATGCGGGCTACGCGATGCGCGACGGCGCGTCCGCGCGCTGACGCGGGCACCACGACCCTTCTTCCAGACGAGACCGACACAGCCATGTTCGAACACATCGACGCGTACCCGGGCGATCCGATCCTGACGCTCAACGAGAACTTCCAGAAAGATCCGCGCGATCAGAAAGTCAACCTGAGCATCGGCATCTATTTCGATGCCGAAGGCCGGATTCCCGTGATGGGTGCCGTGCGCGAAGCCGAAACCGCGCTGCGGCGCGACCTCGGCCCGAAACCCTACCTGCCGATGGTCGGCCTCGCCGCGTACCGCGACGCCGTGCAGGCGCTCGTGTTCGGCGCCGATCATCCGGCGCGGGCGGCCGGCCGCATCGCGACCGTGCAGACGCTCGGCGGCTCCGGCGCGCTGAAGGTGGGCGCCGATTTCCTGAAGCGCTACTTCCCGGACGCGCAGGTGTGGCTCAGCGATCCGAGCTGGGAAAACCACCGCTTCATCTTCGAGCGCGCCGGCTTCACGGTGAACACGTACCCGTACTACGACGAAGCGACGGGCGGCCTGAAGTTCGACGCGATGCTCGCGGCGATCGACGCGCTGCCGGCGCGCAGCATCGTGCTGCTGCACGCGTGCTGCCATAACCCGACCGGCGTCGATCTCGACGAAGGCCAGTGGGAGAAGCTGATCGACGTGATCGAGGCGCGCGGGCTGCTGCCGTTCGTCGACATGGCGTATCAGGGCTTCGGCGCGGGCCTCGACGCGGATGCGTTCGCGGTGCGCGAACTGGCCCGCCGCGGCGTGCCGGCCCTCGTCGCGAATTCGTTCTCGAAGAATTTCTCGCTGTACGGCGAGCGCGTCGGCGGCCTGAGCGTCGTCTGCGAGGATGCGGCCGCGGCCGAGCGCGTGCTGGGCCAACTGGCCGGCGCGGTGCGCTCGAACTACAGCAACCCGCAAACCTACGGCGCGAAGGTCGTGGCGACCGTGCTCGACACGCCAGCGCTGCGCCAGCAGTGGGAAGAAGAGCTCGCCGCGATGTGCCGCCGCATCGCGCGGATGCGCCAGTCGATCCACGACGGCCTGCGCGACCACGTCAGCGGCGAAGCGCTCACGCGCTACGTGAAGCAGCGCGGGATGTTCACGTACACGGGCCTGACCGAATCGCAGGTCGACGCGCTGCGCGAAGTGCACGGCGTGTACATCCTGCGTTCGGGCCGCATGTGCATCGCGGGCCTGAACGATTCGAACGTCGGCATCGTCGCGGAGGCGATCGGCAAGGTGCTGAAGAGCGGCGTCTGACCGCACGCCTGCGGGCGCCGGATCGTTTCGCCGAAACCGGCTGCCTCCTTCGTGGAGGCAGCCGGTTTTTTGTTGCGCGGCGGCGGCGCGGCGCTACGATGGAAGATCGAACGCATGACGAAGGAGCGGCATGGCAATTCGAATCGTACGGCTCGGCACGCCGCGCGCGGCTGGCGAGGGCCTGAGGATCGGCACGGTGCGGCGGCCGCCGCGCGGCGTACCCAAGGCGGAATTCGCGTCGCGCAACTACTATGATGTATGGTTGCCGACGCTGTCGCCGAGCCCCGAGCTCGTCGCGCAGGCGCTGGCGGCCGACACCGACGCCGAATGGCGCGCGTTCACGCGGCGCTTTCGGGCGGAAATGGCGCATGGCGACGCGCCGAAGGTGCTGGACCTGCTCGCCGCGCTGTCGGCGACGAGCGCATTCTCGATCGGCTGCTACTGCGAGGACGAACGCCGCTGTCATCGCGGCGTGCTGCGCGAACTGCTGGCCGAGCGCGGTGCGGCAATCGACGCGGACGCGGGCTGAACGCCGGCCCACGCCATGCGAAGGGCGCCGCATCGTGCGGCGCAGCGAAGCCGTTGACGTGGGTCAAGCGTGCGGCCGTGCGGACGGCTATGCTCATGTCATGGGATCGTCACGACGATGACAGGCGGACAGATGCAGATTGCCTTTCCACCGGAACCGCCCGAATATTGCGGACGCGATCTGGTCGTCGCGTTTTCCGCGCTGGTCGATGGTCGCTGCGTGCAGTGCGCGATCACGGCCGAAGCGCTGGAAGACCATTTCGGCGCGCCGTCGCTGCTCGAGCGGGATCTGCTGGCTGCGTTCGAAGCGCATCGGTCGGCGATCGATGCGATGGCACGACGGATGCTCGAAGAAATCGGCGGACGGCCGGTGTTGCTGCACAGCGGCCATTTCCGGCTCGAGGACGACTGATCCCGCAGGAGGGCGCATGACACTACAAGGTACGATTCATGAACGCGACTGGTCGGTCGAAATCGAGACGCGACCATGCGAATCCGGCGAGTTCCGCTGTCGTGTGTCGGTCGAGCACGGCACGGGAGCGGCGCGTTTTCATCACACGTTCGAGCACAGTCACGCGTATCCAACCGAGCACGAGGCGGCAATCGAAGGGCTGCGGGCCGGGATGACGTGGATCGAAATGAAGGCGTCGCAGACATTCAGCGTATGAATCCTCTCGCGCCGATGGTTGCGCGCTGGTGGTGCTGCCAAGGGCAGTGATCATCGCGTCGGTCATCGCGCCGCGTGCAGGACGGGGACACACAGTGACAGGTACGCGGTCGACGAGCACCGATCTCGTGAGGAGGCGCGCCATGGGCGTGGGCATGCAGATCGTCTGCGTCGGATTCACAGGGTACGTCGCGCTCGAAGCCGAAGCGGGGGCACAATTGGTGCGGCTCGAACGATTCCGCGCAAGGCTCGACGATTGCCTGCTGACGATCGAGTCGCGCACGACGGGCGACGGCAATCGGACCTACGACGTGCGGCTCGAGCTGCTGATGCACGATCGCGCGCCGGCATCGCTGCCGTGCAGCACCGGCGACGACGTGAACGAGACGATGTGCCGCGCGTTCGCACACGCCGAACAGGCGCTGTCCGCGTGGCACGCGGACGAATCCGAAGCCGTCGCGTTACGTCAGGCCACGACGGGCGCCGCCGCGCAATGATGGCTGCCGCGCGCTGTTCGTCAGACCTGCGCGAGCGCCTGCGCGTCGATGATCCGCACGCGCTTGCCGCGCGTTTCGACGAGCGACTCCCGATGGAACCGCGAGAACATCCGGCTGACCGTCTCGAGCTTCATGCCGAGATAGCAGCCGATTTCCTCGCGCGTCATCCGCAGGTTGAATTCCGATGCCGAATAACCGCGCGCCTCGAAGCGCGACGACAGGTTCAGCAGGAAATGCGCGACGCGTTGCTCGGCCGACATCGTGCCGAGCAGCAGCATTTGGCTCGATTCCCGGACGATCTCGCTGCTCAGCATTTGATAGAGAAAATGCTGCATCGATTTCATTTCGCGGCACGCGGCTTCGAGCGCGACGAACGGGATGATGCACACGACGCTGTCCTCGAGCGCGATCGCGTCGCAGCAGTGCCGGCCGCTGCCGATGCCGTCCATGCCGAGCGTTTCACCGGCGATCTGGAAGCCGTTCACGTGCTCGCGGCCGTCGCGATGCATCATCACCGTCTTGAACGAGCCCGCGCGCACCGCATAGATGCTCTGGAACGGGTCGTCGGTGCGGAACAGCGAGTCGCCCTGGCGAACGTGCCGGGTCGAGCAGATGATCGCGTCGAGGCGGCTGTATTCGTCCGCGGTCAGGTCGGGCGGCAGGCACATCGAGCGCATCGCGCAGACGGAGCAGCGCGCGGCCGGATGTTTGGCGGTGTCGGTGCGTGCGACCGCGTGAAGCGGAATCGGTGGCCGAGCCGCGACGGGCGGGGCGGTGGCGAAGGCGATGGCGGTGGCGGTGGCGGTGGCGGTAGACATGAATCACTCCGGCTCGATCAGGGCTGGTGCGCGCGAGCGTGCACCAGGGATTCGATGACGCGGCATGCGGCGTCGAATTCGGCGGTCTTGTCGAAGAAATAATCGGCTCCGGCCGCCGCGCATGCCTCTCTGAATGCACGCGCCGAATGGTTCGTCAGCACGATCGTGACGACGGGCGGCGCGGCCTTCGACAGCATCCCGATCAGGTCGAGACCGCTGCCGTCCGCGAGCCGCAGGTCGACGATCACGACGTCCGCGCGGCTGCTGCGGATGTGCGTCCACGCGTCCTGGCCGTCTTCCGCTTCGCCGACGACCACGACGCCGCCGATCGCGCCGACGAGCAGCGCGATGCGTTGCCGCACGGCGACGGCGTGATCGACGAGGAACACCCTGAGCGCGGCGGCGGGTGACAGGCTGGCATTCATGCCGGCAGTATCGTGTTGCCCCGCCGAAAATGAAATCGGCCGAATTGGAAGTTCGTGTAGGCCGCTTCGACGCGTTGTAGGGCGATTCCTACAAGCGTGTGCGAAAGCGGCGGCGACGCACGAGCCGGGCCGCCGGGCGCGCGGTGCGCAGGCGGCTGTCGGCCACCGCCGTCGTTGCCGCCGCCATCGAATCAGCCGCGCCGGCGCGCGTCCAGCGCATCGCGTGCCGTGCGGCACGCGGCCAGATCCCATGCGGCACAGCCGACGGTTTTGAACAGCAGCGGTCCGCTCCGCTCGAAGGCGCCGCGCAGGACGTCGGCGAGCGACGCGACCTGTTGCCAATCGACCTGCGCGACGATCAGGTCGCCGGCCTCGTGGCGCGCGCCGGCCGGGTCGTCGACGACGAGCCGGCTGTTGCGTACGGTGTCGGCGTCGATCTCGGCGGCGTCCGCGGTGAACGCGCCGACGCCGACCACGAGGCGGCCTTCGCGCGCCGCTTCGCGATAGACGGGCGTACGGCTCGTCGTCAGCGTAATCACGACGTCGATCGCATCGGGAATCGCGTCGCCGTCGAGCGGCCCGAGCCGCGGCGCCTGCGCGCGGTGCGCGGCGCAGAACGCGGCCGCGCTGTCGGCGCGCGAGCCGCGCACATGCAGGCGGGCGTCCGGAAAGATCGCCGCGAGCGCTTCCGCGTGATTGGCCGCCTGCTTGCCGGTGCCGACCAGCAGGATGTCGCGCGGCGCGGCGCCGTGCAGCGCCTGGATGCCGAGCGCGGTGATGGCCGCCGTGCGGCGCCCGGTGACGGTCGGGCCGTCGAGCACGAAGCGCATCTCGCCCGTCGTCGCGTCGTACGCGCTCACCTGGCCGAGGATCGTCGGCAGCCCGCGCGCGGCGTTGCCGGGGCATACGTTCACGAGCTTGTGGCTCGCGAGGTCGCGCGCGCTCGCCGGCATCGACAGCATCACGCCGCCTCCCTGCAGCGGCACGACGAGCCGTTCGGGGCTGACGATCTCGCCCGCCGCGTATTCGGCGACGGTGTGCGTGAGCGTGGCGAGCAGCGCCGGGTAGTCGAGCAGCGCGGCCGTTTCGGCGGCATCGAAAGCAGGAATCCGGGAGAGGGCGGTCATCGTGTCGGTCGGTTGGATCGGTGAGCGTGGACGACGGGCGCATCGCGCGCTCGCCAGAAAAGCTGCCGGAAATCACGACGGCAGGTGGTCTGGATCAAATCTATACCAGTTGTTGGCCGTCCGGCAAGCCGGAAAATCCGGCGGATTGCCGATTTTGGTTCTAATATCCGTCCAGATGGGCCGTTGCATGGCCGCCCCCGATGCCGCTTCGGTATAGTGCGCATCCATTCCCGAACCACGCCCCCGACCCGGCAGGAGCCCCAGATGATGTCCGCGCGTCCCGAATCCCTTGAAGCCGGTTTCCGGCCGCTGCAGATCTACGAGCAGGTTGCCGAGAAGATCCGCGACGAGATCCGCGCGGGGCGCTATCCGGCCGATTCGAGGCTGCCGTCCGAGCGCGAGCTCGCGGCGCTGTTCCAGGTCGGCCGGCCGGCGGTGCGCGAGGCGCTCGGTGCGTTGCAGAACGAAGGGCTGGTGTTCACGAAGCGCAATTCGGGCACCTACGTCGTGCCGGCGCCGCTCGACGTGCTCGCGCAGCGCGGCGACACGCGAAGCGCGCCGGATGCCGACTTCAGCCCGACGTCGACGCTCGACGTGCGGCTCATCCTCGAGCCCGCGATCGCGCGGCTCGCGGCCGCGCATGGCCGTGCCGATCCCGTTGCCGAAGGCTATCTCGCGCAGATGGAAACCATCACGGATATCGACGACCCGCGGCAGCGTGCGCTGTGGAACGAGAGCGACCGGCTGTTCCACCGGCAACTCGCGCTGATGACCGGCGACGCGTTGATCGTGAAGATCGCGGACGAAGTCGCGAAGACGATGGACCAGCCGCTGTGGAAACGGCTGAAGGACGACGGCATCTACGACGCGGGCCGGATCCGGCTCTACGTGTCCGAGCACCGGCTGATCTACGAGGCGATCGTGTCCGGCGACGCCGATGCGGCCGCGTTCTACGTGGAGCAGCACATTCTCCGCGTGCGGCGCGACATCACGCCGAAGTGACGCATGCCCCTCCGTCATTCTGGTCTGAAATATGACCAGAATCGTAAATAGTATTTTGAAATTGCTTGCGTCGTGACCATGCGTGTCCTACATTGGTTTCACATAAAACCAATCAGGAGACACCATGCGTTACCTCATTACCGCGCTCTCGGTGGCCGTTGCCGCCGGCGCGCTGTCTTCCGCGCACGCGCAGGAAGTCGTGACGATCGGCCACTCAGCGCCGCTGACCGGCCCGCAGGCCGCGAACGGCAAGGACAATGAAAACGGCGCGCGCCTCGCCGTCGAGGAGCTCAACAAGGCGGGTGTGAAGGTGGCCGGCAAGACGGTCACGTTCAAGCTGGTGTCCGACGACGACCAGGCCGACCCGAAGGCGGGCGTGCAGGTCGCGCAGAGCCTGGTCGACAAGGGCGTCGTCGCGGTGCTCGGCCCGTACAACTCGGGCGTGGCGATTCCCGCGTCGCGCGTGTACGCCAACGCCGGCGTGCCGATGCTGCCGGTCGCGTCGAACCCGGCGCTCACGCGCCAGCGCTTCAAGAACATCTTCCGGATCGGCGCGAGCGACGAGCAGCTCGGCGGCACGATGGCGACCTTTGCCGCGAAGACGCTGAACGCGAAGACCGCCGTGGTCATCGACGATCGCACCGCGTACGGGCAGGGTGTCGCCGAGCAGTTCGCGAACGTCGCGAAGGCCAACGGGATCAAGATCGTCGATCAGGAGTACACGAGCTCGTCGGCGACCGATTTCCTCGGCATTCTCACCAAGATCAAGGCCAGCAATCCCGACGTGATCTTCTTCGGCGGCTATGCGGCACAGGGCGCGCCGATGGCGAAGCAGATGAAGCAGCGCGGCTTGCGCGCGAAGCTGCTCGGCGGCGACGGCATCTGCTCGGCCGACATGGGCAAGGTCGCGGGCGAGGCCGCGTCGATCGTCTATTGCGCGCAGGGCGGCGTCGCGCTCGAGAAAACCTCGGCCGGCCGCGCATTCCTGAAGAAGTACCACGACACCTATCACACGGAGACGCAGGTTTACGGCGTCAACTACTACGACGGCATGAAGCTGCTCGCCGACGCGATGGTCAAGGCCGGCACGACCACCGACAAGGCGAAGCTGATCGCGCAACTGGCGAAATCGAACTACGCGGGTGTCGCGGGCACCTATTCGTTCGACGAACACGGCGACCTGAAGGGCGCGCCGACCACCGTCTACGTGATCCGCAACGGGCTGCCCGAGCCGTACGCGAAGTAACCGCCACCGGACGGCGCCGCGGCGCCGTCCTTCGTCTTCACGCTTTCGATCCTCATGAAAATTTCCCGATCCCTTTCCACCGTCGAAGTGCATACCGGCGGCGAAGCCTTTCGCATCGTCACGAGTGGGCTGCCGCGCCTGCCGGGCGACACGATCGTCCAGCGCCGCGCGTGGCTCAAGGAGAACGCCGACGAGATCCGCCGTGCGCTGATGTTCGAGCCGCGCGGCCACGCCGACATGTACGGCGGCTACCTGACCGAGCCGGTGTCGCCGAACGCGGATTTCGGCGTGATCTTCCTGCACAACGAGGGCTACAGCGATCATTGCGGGCACGGCGTGATCGCGCTGTCGACCGCAGCGGTCGAGTTGGGCTGGGTGCAGCGCACGGTGCCGGAGACGCGCGTCGGCATCGATGCGCCGTGCGGCTTCATCGAGGCGTTCGTGAAATGGGACGGCGAGCACGCGGGGGCCGTGCGCTTCGTCAACGTGCCGTCGTTCATCTGGCGGCGCGACGTGTCGGTCGACACGCCGTCGTTCGGCACCGTGACCGGCGACATCGCGTACGGCGGCGCGTTCTATTTCTACGTCGACGGTGCGCCGTTCGACCTGCCGGTGCGCGAAGCCGCGGTGGAGAAGCTGATCCGCTTCGGCGCCGAAGTGAAGGCCGCCGCGAACGCGAAGTATCCGGTCGTGCATCCGGAGATTCCGGAAATCAACCATATCTACGGCACGATCATCGCGAATGCGCCGCGCCATCCGGGCTCGACGCAGGCGAACTGCTGCGTGTTCGCGGATCGCGAGGTCGACCGCTCGCCGACCGGCTCCGGCACCGGCGGACGTGTCGCGCAGCTGTACCAGCGCGGCCTGCTCGCGGCCGGCGACACGCTGGTCAACGAGTCGATCGTCGGCACGGTGTTCAAGGGGCGCGTGCTGCGCGAGACGATGGTCGGCGACATCCCGGCCGTGATCCCGGAAGTGGAGGGCAGCGCGCACATCTGCGGTTTCGCGAACTGGATCGTCGACGAGCGCGATCCGCTGACCTACGGTTTCCTCGTGCGCTGAACGCTGACGCACGGCATCCGGTTGTACCAGGCTTGGCGCGCGGTCACGTTGTGGGCGTGCGCAGCGGGCGTGAAACTGCGCGAGCGAATGCCATTCGCACGGGCGCGGGCCGGCCGCCGGCCGGCGTGCCGCGCGAGTTTTGGTACGATGCTGCCTTTCCAGCCGATCCCCCATCCGCGTGAATCGCCGAAACGTGTCGTCAGTGCGTGATCTCTGTGTCAAATGGGTCGCGCGCGCCCAACCCGTCGCGGCCGCTGCCGCCGTGCCCGTCAAGCGTGTCCTGGCCACCGCCTGGCGCCGTCTCCGTCATCCGACGCGCCGCGGCGTGTTGCTCGCGGCCGCCGCCGTGCCGGTGCTGTTCGTGCTGTACGTGCTGGCGCTGATTCCGTTTACGCCCGGCATCGGCGACATCCGCAAGGCGCGGGTCGACCAGCCCGCGCAGGTGCTGTCCGCCGACGGCAAGCTGCTGGCGGAATTCAAGCCGTCGAACCGCGAATGGGTGCCGCTCAAACAGATTTCGCCGCACATGGTCGATGCGCTGATCGCGACCGAGGACCATCGCTTCTACGAGCACCACGGGCTTGACTGGAAGCGCACGGCGTCGGCCGCGCTCCATACGTTCTCCGGCAACCGCCAGGGTGGCTCGACGATCACGCAGCAGCTTGCGCGCAACCTGTACCCGGACGAGATCGGCCGCGCGCCGACGCTCACGCGCAAGGTGAAGGAGGCGATCACCGCGCTGAAGATCGAGGCCATCTACAGCAAGCCCCAGATTCTCGAGACCTACCTGAACACGGTGCCGTTCCTGTACAACGCGTACGGCGTCGAGATGGCCGCGCGCACCTATTTCGACAAGTCGGCCGACCAGCTCGACGTGCTCGACAGCGCCACGCTCGTCGGGATGCTGAAGGGCAACAGCTACTACAACCCGGTGCTGAACCCCGAGCGCGCGCTGCAGCGGCGCAATACGGTGCTCGGCCAGATGGTGAAGTACGGCAAGCTGTCGCCGGCGCAGTTCGCGCAGTTGCAGCGCCGGCCGCTGCGCATCGACTTCGAGCGCCAGAAGGAGCCGCCGGGGCCCGCGCCGCATTTCGCGCAGCAGTTGCGCAAATGGCTGATCGGCTGGGCCGACCGCAACGACTACAACATCTACTCGGACGGGCTGATCGTGCGCACCACGATCGATTCGCGGCTGCAGCAGATGGCGACCCAGGCGCTGGCGCAGCAGGCGAACCAGCTGCAGGGGATCGCGAACAACGCGTGGAGCGGCCGCGACGGCTGCGGCACCGACAACGAGGTGTTCCGCACCTTCATGCGCGAGTCGCCCGAGTACAAGGCCGCGCAGGACGCCGGCAAGGACGATGCGGCCGCGATGAAGCAGCTCGCCGCCGATCGAGGCTTCATGCGCGCGCTGTGCAAGGCGAAGACCGACGTGCAGGCCGGCTTCGTCGCGATCGATCCGCGTGACGGGCAGATCCGCGCGTGGGTCGGCAGCCGCGACTTCACGAACGAGCCGTTCGATCACGTGTCACAGGCACGGCGCCAGCCGGGATCGACCTTCAAGCCGTTCGTCTATGGCGTCGCGTTCGCGAACGGGATGAAGCCGGACGACACGTTCGTCGACCAGCCGATCGAGATTCCGCTGAAGGGCGGCGAGATCTGGCGGCCGAACGACGACGCGCCGCCCACCGGCAAGCCGATGACGCTGCGCGACGCGGTCGCGCTGTCGCGCAACCGGATCACCGCGCAGGTGATGGAGAAGGTCGGCCCGGCGGCCGTGGCGCGGCTCGCGCGCGACATGGGCGTGCGCGAGAGCCCGCTCGAGCGCGTGCCGTCGCTTGCGCTCGGCACGAGCCCCGTGACGCTGAAGGAGATGGTCGCGTCGTATGCAACGATCGCGAACGGCGGGCTGTACGTCGAGCCGCAAATGGTCACGCGCATCGAGACCCGCCAGGGCGACGTGCTCGCCGAATACGCGCCGGCGCCGCCCGAGCGGGCGCTCGACGCCGAAACCGACAAGACGCTGCTCGACGTGATGCGCGACGTGGTGACGCGCGGCACCGGTGGCAGCGTCCGCACGCGTTTCGGGATTCGCGGCGACGTGGCCGGCAAGACCGGCACCACGCAGGACAACGCGGACGGCTGGTTCATCCTGATGCAGCCCGGGCTGGTCGCCGGCGCGTGGGTCGGCTTCGACGACGGCCGCGTGACGCTGCGCAGCGACTACTGGGGGCAAGGCGCGCACAGCGCGCTGCCGATCGTCGGCGACTTCTTCCAGCGCGCGCAACGCGCCCGGATCGTCGACACGAAGCTGAAATTCGATACCGAGCCATCGCCCGGCTGGTTCGCGTCGGCGCGCGAGCGGGTGACGGACCTGTTCGACGGGTGGTTCGGCCCGGAATCGAAGCAGGCGCCGGCGCCCGTGAGGACGCAGCGTATCGAGCGTCAGCCCGAGGAGGACGCGGACGAGGCGTCGGCCGCGTCCGCCGCGTCGGCGCCCGGGCCGGCATCGGGCGGCGTCGTCGAGGAATGGATTCCGGCGTCCGAAGTGGCGGCGTCGGCCGCCGCGTTGTCGGCGGGCGCGTCGCAACCGCAGGCCGTGCAGGCGCCGGCGGCGGGAGGAAGCGCGGCGAGTTCGGGCAATACCGGTGGCGGCGGCCTCGGCTCCGCACCGGCCACCGCGCCTTCTGCCGTACCGGCGCCGTCACCGGCTCCGGCCCCGACTTCACCCGACGCGGCCAGCGGTTCGGAGTAGCGAGCCGTTCAGATTTCGCGCGATGCTGCCGTAATAACGTTGTCACGACAGCTCGCGCGGCCGCTCCGCGCCTTTCCGATGCCGCTCATCACCGGTTACGTCGCGCTCGCGCGCGATGACGTCGCCGCCGGCGTCCCGCTCGGCTTCGATCTCTACGATGCGGGCGGCGCCGCGCTGTTGCCCGCCGGCGCCACGCTGCGCGATCCTGCGCAGCACGACTTCCTGTTCGATCACTTTCGGCCCGTTCGCAGGCCCGATGACGCCGGACCGGCTGCGTCCGAGGGCGACACCGTGCCGGCGGCCGCACACATGGGACTGTCGGCCGGCGCCGCGATCGGCATCCGCCGGCGGGTCGGGGCGGCCCGCGTGCTGCAACGCTGCCGGTTGATCGGAGTCGGCGCATCCGGCGTGCTGTTCGTCGAACCGCGGCCGTCGGCCGTGTTCGATTTTGCCCGCGGCGACGACGTCGAGGCGGTCGCGATCGGCCGCTCGGCGGTGTCGCGCTTCGGTGCGACGGTCGAGGCGGTGCAGGCCGCGGGTGGCGCGCCGTTCATGGTGCTGTCGCCGCCGGGCTTCGTCGACCGGCTGCGCACCCGCGCGGAGCCGCGCGTGCCGGTACGGATCGCGGCCTGCTGCACCGGCGGGGTGGCGCAGGCCGACGGCATCGGGATCGTTCACGACCTGAGCCTGAACGGATTGTCGATCGCGATCGACCGGCCGCTCGCCGCCGCCGGCGAGCCGTTGCACGTGCAGCTGCCGTACATGGACGGCGACCGTATCGCGTTGCTGGCGCTCGACGCCACGGTGCGCGCGCTGCACGCGGAGCCCGCGACACCGGGCTGGACGCTTCATCACGCTGCTTTCGGCGAAATCGCCGGGGCCGACCGGATTTGCCTGAAGGCGTTGCTGTTCGACCTGTCGGCGGAAAGCCCGGAGGGCGATCACGTCCGCTGACGTGCGCTCGCCGTTTCACATCGGGCCGCCGTCGTCCATGGCCGGCTGGATGGGGCGACCCAGGCGGGGTAAGCCACAGCGCGCCCCGGTTTATTGGGTTCGGATGTGACGTCAATCCTCTGACGATTCGACCGAATGCGCGACAATTGTACGGAATTCGGTCAACAGTGAATTTGCGATTTAAGTATTTACCCTGATAGCCGTGCCGCCTAGACTTCCACTCATGCGCAACGACTACCCAGTCCGAAGCGCCTGACAAAACAATCTGGAGGTAACGCATCATGAAATCGCTGATCAAGGCAGTTGCACTGGCCGCACTGGTGGCCGCACCGATCGTGTCGTTCGCTCAATCGAACCAGCAGCCGCTGACGCGCGCGCAAGTGCGTGCCGAACTGGTCCAGCTCGAGAAGGCCGGCTACAACCCGAACGACTGGATGAACTATCCGGACAACATCCAGGCCGCACAGGCAAAGATCGCGGCAGCCCAGAACACCGGTGCGCAGGCTGACGCAACGGGCTACGGCTCGAACCCGGTCGCGACGTCGCAGTCGGGCCAGCGCGTGACGGTGCCGGCCGTAGCCGACCGTTCGTCGGTGTACTTCGGTCACTAAGCCATTCGCGATGCGGCCCGCGGGCCGCCGGCGAAACCGTATCGAAAAGCCCGCACTCGTGTCGAGTGCGGGCTTTTTTGCGTCCGCCGCACGCGTGACGCCGGCTGACAATCCGCCGCGCGTGCGCTAGCATCGCGGTCGGCATCGCCACGCCACGGCAGCCGAGGCGGATGGCGTGGCGCCGGCTCGTGCGCGACGCCGCGCGCCGCGCGCGTCGGCAAGCCCGGCACGAGGTTCCACCAATCAACGAAAACAAACAGGAGCATCCATGCGTGTCTTGACCGGTCTGCTGTGCGCGCTCGCGCTGACGGCGAACCTTGCCCATGCGCAGGCAAATTGTGCGGACGCGACGGACCAGGCGGCGATGACGGCGTGTGCCGATCGCGCGTACAAGAAATCCGACGCGGAGCTGAATCGCACCTACCAGGCCGTCATCGCGCGCCTGCGCGATACGAAGCCGCTCGCCGAAAAACTCGTGAATGCGCAGCGCGCGTGGATCGCCTACCGCGATGCCGAATGCAACTTTTCCAGCGCGAATGCCGAAGGCGGCAGCGCGTATTCGATGGTTGTGTCGACCTGCCTCGACGATCTGACCAGGATCCGTAACGAGACGCTGAAAGGGTATTTGTCCTGCGAGGAAGGCGATCTCGCGTGCCCGGTGCCGGCGAAGTAAAAGCCGCGCGGCGTCCCGCCGGCCGGCTCGCACGTCGCGCGGCCGGCGCAAGCCCGTGATCGGCGCGATCAGGCGCTAGACGTCGTCCGTTTCGTCGAGCAGCTTGTGCCGCATCGCATAGCGGACCAGCGCCGCTTCGTGCGGCATCTGCATCTTTTCCAGGATCCGGGTCTTGTAGGTGCTGACCGTCTTCGCGCTCACGCACAGCGCCTGCGCGATCTCGGTCAGCGTCTGTCCGGCGGCGATCCGGCGGAACACGTCGAACTCGCGATCGGACAACCGCTGGTGCGGCAGCGTCTCGGCCGGCTCGTTCAGGCTCTGCGCGAACTGCTCGGCCATCGCGAGGCTCACGTAGACGCCGCCCGACGCAACCTTGGTCACCGCGCCGACCAGTTCGGCGCTCGCGCTTTCCTTGGTCACATAGCCCGATGCCCCGGCGCGGAACGCGCGCACCGCATATTGCTGTTCCGCGTGCATGGTCAGCACGAGCACGCGCAGCGCGGGCTTCTCGTCCTTGATCTGCTTGATCAGCTCGACACCGTTGCGGCCCGGCATCGACAGGTCGAGCACCAGCACCTGCGCGGGCGTCGAACGAACCAGCGCGATCGTCGACGGGCCGTCGCACGCTTCGCCGGCCACCTCGAATCCGGTAGCGTTCTGGAGGATGTGCCGCAGACCGTCGCGCACGAGCGTATGGTCGTCGGCGATGAGCACCTTGATCATGTGAGGATGGTTTCCTGTTGAACTGTGCCGAGCGGGAAGGCGACGGTGATCGAGAAGCCGCGCGCGAGCGCGGTGTCGATCGTCACGTTGCCGCCCAGCATGTGTGCGCGTTCGCGAATGCCGATCAGCCCGAACGATTTGTCCTCGTGGGCGCTGCCGCCCGGCGCCGCGCCGCGGCCGTTGTCCGCGACACGCAGTACGCAGAAGCCTTCCTCGATGTCGAGCCGCAACGCTACGCGTGTCGCGTCCGCGTGGCGCGCGACGTTTGTCAGCGCTTCCTGGACGATCCGGAACAGCGTGGTCGCCCCCGCGCTGGTGAACGTGAGCCCGCCCGTTTCGATGTGGCGTTCGACGTCGATGCCGTAGCGGTTCGTGAAGTCGTTCGCCAGCCACTCGATCGCGGGCACGAGGCCGAGATCGTCGAGCATCACCGGGCGCAGGTCGGCTGCGATGCGCCGCACCGACGCGACGGTCGCGTCGATCAGACGGCGCATGCCCTGCAGGTGCGACAGCACGTCGTCGTCGGGTTGCGCACGGCCCGGCGCGCGCAGTTGCTGCTCGATGACCGACAGGTCCATCTTCAGCGCGGTCAGTTGTTGGCCGAGATCGTCGTGCAGTTCGCGTGCGATGCGGGTCTTTTCCTCTTCGCGTACGTTCTGCAGGTTCGCCGAGAGTTCGCGCAGTTCCTCGCGCGACTGCTTCAGCGCATTCTCGGCGCGCTGCCGCTCGGTGATGTCGCGCAGCATCACCGTATAGAGCTTGCCCGACGCATCGCGGATCTGCGAGATCGACGCCTCGATCGGGAATTCCTCGCCGTTGCCGCGCATCCCGAACAGCACGCGCTGGCGGCCCATTTGCCGCTCGGACACACCGGTCACGCCGAACTGGTCGACGTGCTTCGCATGCGCGGCGCGAAACCGCTCGGGGATGAAGCGCGACAGCGGCGCGCCGATCGCCTCCATCGCCGACACGCCGAATACCTGTTCGGCCATCGGGTTGAAGATCACGACCGTCTGCTTCTCGTCGATCGTGATGATCGCTTCCATCGACGAACGGATGATGCCCATCATCCGCGCCTCGTTGAGGATGCCGCGGCTGCTGGCGCCGGTATCGCCCGTACCGGCGCGGCCGCGCAGCAGTGCATGGATCAGTGCCGCGAACGCGAACGATGCGATCAGCCCGGCGGCGAGCACCGTGCCCGCCGCGCGCTGCGCGCCGGTCGCGCTCGGGCGGCCGTCCGCGGAATAGGCGAGCGTCAGTACGATGCCGCCGAAATTCAGCTGGTCGGTGCGGCGCATCAGGTCGGGCGACGCGGAGGCCTCGTCGGTCGTCGTCTCCGCGCTCGCGATCGGATGCGGATCGTCGCCGGCGCTCATTCGCAGGTCGAGCCCGCGTTCCGCGTCGAGCGCGCGCTCCACCACGCGATTCGGGCTCAGTTCCGCGAACAGCACGCCGCCGGCAGCCGTGTCATGGGCGCCGGCTGGCGTGACGGGCGTGTGCGATGCGGGCGTCGCCGGCACGAACAGCATGAGGATGCGGGTATCGCGAGACGTATCGTCGTCGGCCGGATGGATGCCGAGCGCGACATTGCCGGTCTGCAGCGCGCGTGCCAGCGGCGCCTGATCCGGGGCGCCAAAGCGCGCGCCGGCTACGCTCGACAGCGGCGCGCTGAGCGTCGCGACCGCGAACGGGCCGGCCGGCATCGGCGCGTCGCCGGCGAGCGCGCTGCGTGTCGCGGGCGACAGCGGCGCATAGCCGAGCTGCCGGACCGGGGAACGACCGCTGTCGAGATCGAGCGTGTCGGCATACCGGCGCCATTGCTCGGGTGTCATCTGCGGCGCGAGCAGGAACGCGCCGCGCGCGCTTTCGAGCGCGGCGGCGCCGGCCTGCAACTCGTGGCGCAGCATCGCCGTCACGTGCGTCGTGCGGCGTTCGAAGCGCGTATGCACGGCGCTTTGCCACTGCTCGCGCACCAGCAGCGCGACGCCGAGCGACAGCGCCGCACCGGCGAGCAGCGCAGCGACGCCGGCCGCGAGCGGCTGGCGTAACATGGTCTGAAAGCGCGTGGGCCCTCGGGCGTCACGCGATGGGGTGCCACTGGCGATCATTCGATTGGCCATTCTGGTGTCGGGGGGCCGCCCGTGGCGCTTGGGGCGGTGCGGCGAAACCGGGAAAAACTCGCACCGGCCGCATGCTACGGTTATTTTCAAGATGAAATTGTGCGCGTTTTATCGGTTTTTTGTAATAGGGTCAGCTAAAAACGCGATAGCGCGGCGGGCCAGCGGGCGTTCCGGCGGCGATTGACGCGCGTCAACGGACGCGTCGGCACGTGGGGGCAGACTGTTCGGCAGGCGAGCCGGCATCGGGCCGGCTCGCGATGACGGGCGCATCGTCGCGCGATACGCGGCGCGTGCCCGGTCGGAGGGCGGACCATGTACAAGCGGATTTTCGTCGGGCTCGACGGCGGCCCGAGCGCGCGTCTCGCGCTGAACGAGGCAATCCGGATGGCGGTGGCATCCGGCGGCGAGGTGACGTGCGCGTATGTCGTCGAGCATCGGCCGCAGCTAGTCGACGTCGATGCGGGTTTCGCGGCCGAACGCGAGCGCGACGCGGCGGCAACTGCTGCGGCGACGCCCGTGCTCGACGACGCGAGAGCGGCGCTCGCGCAGCAGCATGTGCCGGGCACCGTGCGCGCGGTCGATGCGTATGGCGAGGACGTCGCCGCAGTGCTGATGCGCACGGCGGCCGAGGTTGGTGCCGATCTGATCGTGATGGGGACGAGCGGGCGGCACGGCTTGCGCCGGCTGCTGCTCGGGAGTGTCGCGGAATCGCTGCTGCGCTCGGCCGACCGGCCAGTGCTGCTGGTGCGGCATGACGAGCCGGCCGTGGTGGCAACCGCGCGATGACGGCGGTGCGGCGCTGAGGTCTCACGATCTCACGATCTCACGATCTCAGGTGCTCAGGCGTCAGGTGCTCCGATGCTCGGCGTCAGGCGCTCAGGCGCGAAAGGCGGCGTGCAGGGGCCTACCGGCGGATGACGGCGTGACGGCGTGACCGCGTTGTCGGTCGCGCGTCCGGCACATCGATCAACGGGCCATGCATGCGCGGCAGCACAGGGGCGTGATCGCATCGCCGCGGTTGCATCGTGGCCGGCACTTCTGGCAGCATCGACCGGTGTCCGTTTCATCGTCGCGCGGGTTCAAGCGCGATCCAGTCGCCGCGTGCATGGCCGCGGCGATCGACGCAGCGGCACGCGACGGTGCGGGAGATTGCATGTGCGATCGGCCTGCGGTGCGTCGCGTGCCGGGTCTCCTACCTTACCGACGTCACCCGCCATGCCGATTTCCGCCGCCGACCTGATTCAGCAGTTCGATCTTCAGCCGCATCCCGAGGGCGGCTATTTCCGGGAAACCTACCGCGCTGCCGATACCGTCGTGCGTCCTGCCGACGGCGCGCCGCGCGCGGCATCGACCGCGATCTACTACCTGTTGTGCGACGGCGCGTATTCGTCGTGGCACCGGATCCGTTCGGACGAGGTCTGGCACTTCTATGCGGGCGATCCGCTCGAAGTGTGGGTGCTCCACGAGCACGACGGCCTGACGATACATCGCCTGGGCAACCCGCTCACGCATCCGGGCACCGTGTTCCAGGCCGTCGTGCCGGCCGGACGCTGGTTCGGCGCGCGCTGCGCGTCGCCGGAGCACGTCGCGCTCGTCGGCTGCACGGTCGCGCCGGGGTTCGAGTTCGCGGAATTCGAGCTCGCGGACGCGACTGCACTGGCCGCCGCGTTTCCCGAATACGCGGAATACGTCGCGGGGCTCGCGCAGCGGCCTGACGCGTGAGCGTGCGGGCTGCCGCCGACGACAGCCGTTCCGCGCGGTCCCGACCAAACCCGTTTAGAATGCAACGTGGTGCAGGATCGGCCGCGGACCTGCCGCGGCGATCGTGCCAGCCGTATCGACGGCCGCCTCCGTCGCACGGTCCGCATGTCTTCCAGGAGCGCCGCCGTGTGGCACTTTCCCATTGCAATTCCGTCGTCGCTCGGCCCGTGGGCCGTGTTCGCGAGCGTACTGATCACGCAGCTCGGCGTGCCGGTGCCGGCCGTGCCGATGCTGATTCTCGGCGGTACGATGGCGGCGATGGGGCAGGCGTCCTGGACGAGCATGTTCGCGGCGGCGATCGGTGCGACGATGCTTGCCGATTCGCTCTGGTTCTTCATGGGCCGCACGCGCGGGCGGCGCTTGCTGAACGGCCTCGTGCGCTTCTCGCTGTCGCTCGACACGACGCTGCGCTTCGCGCGTAATGTATTCGAAAGATACGGCGCGCCGCTCCTCGTCATCTCCAAATTCCTGCCGGGCCTTGGCCTCGTGTCGGCGCCGCTGCTTGGCACGACCGCGATCGGCGTCGGCGTGTTCCTGTTCTGGGATCTGGCCGGCGCGTCGTTGTGGGCCGCGTTCTGGCTCATCGGCGGCGCGGCCGTGCATGACCAGATCGTCCAGTTCGTGCTGTGGGTGCGCGCGAGCGGCGGCACGATCCTCGACGCGTTTCTCGCGATCTTCATCACGTTCGTGCTGTACCGCTGGGTGCGCCGCATGCAATTCCGCCGCTACCTCGCGCAGTTGCGCATCTCGCCGCCGCAGCTCGTCGAGATGATGACGTCGAACGAACCGCCGCTGATCTTCGATGCTCGGCCGCGCGCGATTCGTGAACGGGAGCCGTACCGGATCGCCGGTGCGGTGCCGGTCGATCTCGATTCGCCGGACCTGCTCGATCCGGAGCTGCTGAAGCGGCCGATCGTCGTGTATTGCGTGTGCCCGAACGAGGCGACCGCGAAGCGTCTGATCGCGAAGATGCAGCGCAAGAAAATGCTCCACAACATCAGGGCGCTGAAGGGCGGGCTCGATGCATGGGAGAAGCACGGTTATCCGGTCGAACCGATGCCGGCCGATGCGGATGCGTCGCGGTATTTCGTGCGGCCGGCTCACGCCGCGCCGCTCGAGGGCGAATATACGGTGCGGGCGACGTTGTCGAAGTGAATCGTGCGCGCAGTGCCGCGCACGTTCCGATTCCGCCACGGGTTTCGCGCTTCTCGTTCGCGCGAACATCGATTGGCGCGAAACCTCTGATCCCGTAAGCGAACCGGCGAAAAGTCGCCGCGCCGTGCGCCGAACATGCGCACGCGGCGCATCTCGGCCCTGCACGCGCATTGATCGTGATCATGCGCGCGCCGGCCGGACGTCATATCCTGTCTGAATCGCTTGTCCGCGCTTCGCGAGGCCATCCAGCGTGGCCATCCACCGATCCCCGCGCCCGCGCCGGCCGTCCGCCCGCCGCGTGCCGCTGCCGCGCGAAGCTCCGGTCGTCGTCCGCGACGACGCGTCCACAGAGGCCTTCGCCATGCAAACCACCCCACCCATCCCGCCGCTCGCGCGGATCGCGCTGGCCGTCGATCCGACGCCCGAGTCGCTGTCCGCCGCGCGCTATACGCGAACGCTGCTGCGTCCCGGTATGCAGGTGCGCATCGTCTGCGCGATCGACAATCCGCGCCTCGTGCTGCCCGACATCCCGCGCGTCGACGCGCTGCTGACATCGGCGCGCGACGAGATGACGCACGAAGCGCAGGCGACGCTCGAACGCACCGCCGCGCTGTTCGCCGGCAGCGGCGTGGCCGTCGAGCAGGTGATCCTCGATACGTCGGTCACGGGCGGTACGGTGGCCGATGCACTCGCGAACGACACGTCGGCGTGGCAAGCCGACGTGGTCGTGGTCGGCGCGAATCCGCACCACGGGCTGCTGCGGCTTATCGAAGGCGCGATGTCCGACACGCTGGCCGCGCGCGCACGCTGCGCGCTGCTGATCGTGCCGGCCGGCTACGCGCGTCCGGCGGACGGGCCGCTGCAGCGCCTGATGTTCGCGGTCGACGGCAGCGAGCCGTCGCTGCACGCGGTGCGCGTCGGGCTCGGCTTCGCGGCGCCGACGACGCTGCTGTACGCAGCCTATGTCGTCGATCGCGCGGTGCGTCTGACGGATCTCGTGCCGGTGCGCGCGCTCGAGGACGCATATCGCGCGGAAGGCGAGGATGCGCTGGCCCGGATCGGCCCGCTGTTCCATGCCGCGGGGAACCCGACCAAACGCGGCATCGTCGAAACCCGTCCGACCAGCGACGACGTCGCCCATGCGCTGATGCGCGACGCGGTGCACTGGCACGCGGAACTGCTGGTGGTCGGCACGCACGGCCGGCGCGGCATCGCCGCCTGGCTGATCGGCAGCGTCGCGCGCCGGGTCGCGCATCTCGCGCAGGTGCCGGTGCTGCTCGTGCGTGGCGAGGCCTGAAAATCACAAGGGGAGAGAGGCGAAGCGGGTTTTCGTTGACCTGCATCAGAAACGTCGTGCGCGTCGCGTGAGACAGTGACGCCACGTCCGGCGTGGCGGACCGGCTGTCGTCCGTCCGTGACTTTGCGATTCGACGCGTCGAGTCCGAAGCCGAGTCGCGCGAACGCACGCATGTCCGAGGTCGTTGCGATCAACCGATTTCAGGAGCCGTACCACGCATCGCGTGGCGCGCGAGCCGATCAAGAACTCTCCGGCACGAGGGTAGGCAGCCGACGGCTGCCTTGGAACGACGGACGGGGTGTCTCTCACCCCGTCCGCTTCCTGGCCCCGTGCAGACTACTTTCCTCGCAGGTATTGTCTTCGTCGATGTCGCCGGCTGGAAGGGCGCGTGGTGGCACACGATCGCGCGACGGCGGATCGGTGCGAATGACGGCAAGCGCGGCGCGCTGCGCTCGCGGCCGATGGGTGTCGCAGTCGCCGCAGCCAGCGCTGCGGCCCCGTGCCGCGCCTGCTGCGTTCACGCGCTCATACGTAGCGCGGCGTTCGCTGGTCGTGCCCGCGGCTGCTCATCCGGCATACGCAGGCGCCGCGGCGCACGCCATGCCGATGTCCTCGTCCGCCCCGTGCGCAATTGCGCAACGGCGGCCAGCCGGGCCGTGCCTTGCGGCGCGGCCCCGCGACGACCGGTGCGTCGGCGTCGGCCTGGGCGCCGGACCGCGCGCGCAAGGCAGCGGCGAACCGCTGCAGCGCGAGCACCGACCCCGCGACGCTCTGGTATTTTTCGCGGCCGATTTGCCCGTCGAGCATCACGAGCAAACCTGCTTCGCGCGCCAGCGCGAGCAATGCGTCGAGATCGTCGGGCGGCTGGATACGAGCCGGCGCGGTGGGCGCGGACGGCGTGCGCCGCCGTCCGTCCCGGGCCGGGAAGTTGCGATGTCCCATGATTGGTCTCCTGCGCCGGACCCCGCATGCCGGCTCAACGGCCGGCTGAGCGATGACCGGGTATGAACATATCGTTCATGACATCAGTATCCGTCACCGATACCGCGCTGCCAATCGGCGCGCGCTGAAGTCGTTGTCAGACATTGCGTGCGGCGTATCGGAATCCGCTGACAAACGGGACCGGCGTTCGGCCGCCTCGGCACGATCCGCCGGCCGGGCGTGCCACCCGCGGCTCGGCGATGCGGTGCATAAAAACAGGCGAATGGCGGCCGGCGGGCGTCGCTTGACGCACGATTTCGACTGGTCTAAGTTGCTCACTGCATCGGCGTCGCGCGACGGTTCATCGTTTGCGCGAACGCGCGGTCCCGCGCCTCGGGGTGGCGTGGCAATCCTTCCAGTCGTTCGCGGGCCATGCGCACCGCGAATCCCGCGCGCGGGCCGATCCGGCAACCGATCGGCGCGGCGGCACGCAAGGTGCCGTTGATCGTGCGCAAACACGCTTCGGCGCATGGTACGCCGGGCGGCCGTCCAGTCTTTAATCTTCCAGTAGTGTCTTTTTCCTTTCGTTCCTCGACCGTCAGGAGCCCGTCGATGTCACAACAGGACAACATGCTTGAAGCCTTGAAAGCCGTCGCCGAACAGCGCGCGATCGGCGACGACCAGTTGCGAACGATGCTCGACGACGAAGTGCGTGCGCTGTCGTCCGATGCCCGCGTGCACGACTACATCCACGTGTTCGCGATTCGTCACCTGCGCGAACGGATGCGCAGACAGGACGAGCTCGAGCGCGAGCGCGACACCTCCTCCGGTACGCAGCACAAGGAGCCGGACACGAGGGCCGGTCGCCGTCTGTGACGGACGCTCGCCGCGATCAACGTCACTAGTGCTGCACGGGCCGCGGCCGGCCTTCGCCCGGTGCACGCGCCGTTTCGCAGCGCAGACCACCGCCCGCGTGCCGACAACGCGCTTACGCGCCGGCAGCGCCTTTCTTCATACGTTTCATTGAATTGCCACAACGGCCTCAAGTAAGTGGCGCGGATGCCGTTTACTCGGTGAATCCGTCCACCGGGCGTTCCCGCTCCCTTACCGAGTCGTTGCCATGTTTTCGTCCATCCGGACCCGTATTCTTGCCGCGTGCGTGGCCATCGTCGTCTTCGCGCTCGTCGCCACCACGCTGATCAACTATTTCATCGCGCACTCGTACAACGAAGACGCGATCGATCGCAACCTGACATCCGTCGCCAGCGGCCATGTGGTCGGCATCGGCGACTGGGTCGCGACCAAGAGCCGGATGATCGCGTCGTTGCAGGACGCTGCGCTGTCGCCGGATCCGCTGCCGGTGTTCAAGCAGATGGCCGCGGCCGGCGGGTTCACGAACGTGTACGCGGGCTACGCCGACAAGGTGTTCCATTTCTCCGACCCGACCGGCATTCCGCCCGACTACGATCCGACCGGCCGCCCGTGGTACAAGCAGGCCGCGCTGGCCGGCAAGCCGGTCGTCACGCCGCCGTACGTCGACGCGGGCACCGGCAACCTGGTCGTCACGTTCGCGGTGCCGATCCTGCGCGACGGTGCGCTCAAGGGCGTCGTCGCGGCCGACGTCGCGATGGACAGCGTGATCGCGAACGTGAAGTCGATCCACCCGACGCCCGCCAGCTTCGGCATGTTGATCGACAGCAGCGGCCACGTCGTCGCGCATCCCGACGCGAAGCTCACGCTGAAGCCGGTCGCCGACGTGTCGCCCGACCTGGGCGGCATGAGCGCCGCGTCGCTGGCCGCGGCTACCACGCCGGTCGAAGTGCACGTCGGCGGCGACGCGAAGCTGGTGCGCGCGCGGGCCGTGCCGGGCACCGACTGGTATGCGCTGGTGCTGCTCGACAAATCGGAAGCGACGGCCGGGATGCGCTCGCTGCTGACCGCGTCGCTGATCACGCTGGTCGTGATCGTCGGCGTCGCGTCGCTGATCATCGGCGCGATCACCACGACCGCGTTCCGCCGCCTGTCGCAGGTGCGTCAGGCGATGGCGTCGATCGGCTCGGGCACGGGCGACCTGACGCAGCGCCTGCCGGCCGAAGGCCGCGACGAGGTGGCCGATATCGCGCGCTCGTTCAACAGCTTCGTCGACAAGCTGAACGACGTGATGCGGCAGATCCGCGATGCGAGCGAGTCGGTGCGCACGGCCGCGAACGAAATCGCGGCGGGCAACCAGGACCTGTCGTCGCGCACCGAATCGGCGGCGGCGAGCCTCGAGGAAACGGCCGCGTCGATGGAAGAGATCACCGCGACGGTCGGCCAGTCGGCGGCGGCGGCCGGCCAGGCCGACGAACGCGCGGCCGCGGCATCGCGGATCGCGTCGCACGGCGGCGTGGTCGTGTCGGACGTGGTGGCGACGATGGGGAAGATCGAGGAAGCGTCGGGCCGGATCGGCGACATCATCGGCGTGATCGACGGCATCGCGTTCCAGACCAACATCCTCGCGCTGAACGCGGCCGTGGAAGCCGCGCGGGCCGGCGAGCAGGGCCGCGGTTTCGCGGTCGTCGCGCAGGAAGTGCGCAGCCTCGCGCAACGCAGCGCGCAAGCCGCGCGCGAGGTGAAGGTGCTGGTCGAGTCGACGGTGGCGAGCGTGTCGGCCGGGTCGGGCCAGGTGCGCCAGGCCGGCGACACGATGCGCGAGATCGTGTCGAACGTCACCAACGTGACGACCATCATCTCCGAGATCACGCACGCGGCGAACGAGCAGACGCGCGGCATCCAGGAAGTGAACCGCGCGGTCACGCAGCTCGACGAAATGGTGCAGCAGAACGCGGCGCTCGTCGAACAGTCGACCGCGGCCGCGACCGCGCTGCAGACACAGGCGAACGCGCTCGCGACGACGGTCGGGCAGTTCAAGGTCGCGTGACGTGCGCCGGGTGGCGCGGGTCGCGCCGCCGCGCCGCGCGCGCGGCGACGCTCAGGCGGGCCCGCCGTCGCGCATCAGCGCGAGCCGGTTGTAGAGCGTCTTCAGGCTGATGCCGAGCGCTTTCGCCGCTTGCGGCTTGTTGCCGTCGAAGTGGTCGAGCGTGGCCGCGATGAAGCGCTGCTGCGCGTGGTGAAGGGTCGCGCCGAGCGGCAGCGCCATTGCGCCGTCCGAAGTCTGGTCGGGCAGCATCGTCGGCTTCGGCAGCGCGACGTCGATGCCGTCGTCCGCGAGGATGTACGCGCGCTCGATCGTGTTGTGCAGTTCGCGCACGTTGCCGGGCCATGAATACGCGCGCAGCGCGGCGATCGCAGCATCGGTCAGCCGCTTGTGCGAGCGGTGCCGCTCGTTGAGCGCGTCGACGAACTCATGCGCGATCGTCTCGACGTCGCCGTTGCGCTGGCGCAGCGGCGGCACATACAGCGCGAACGCGGCGAGCCGGTAGAACAGATCCTCGCGCAGCCGGCCGTCTCGCACGGCATCGGCCGGATTGTGGCGGGTCGCCGACACGATGCGCACGTCGAGCGGAATCGACTCGGTGCCGCCGACGCGCACGATCGTGTTCGATTCGAGCGCGCGCAGCAGCTTCACCTGCAGCGCCGCGGGCATTTCCGCGATCTCGTCGAGGAGCAGCGTGCCGCCGCACGCGGCTTCAAAGAACCCCTCGCGCTGCGCGATCGCGCCGGTGAAACTGCCTTTCTCGTGGCCGAACAATTGCGCTTCGGCGATGTCGGCCGGAATCGCGCCGCAGTTGACGGGCACGAACGGCCCGTCGCGGCGCGCGCTCAGGTCGTGCAGCCGCCGCGCGACGATATCCTTGCCGACCCCGCTTTCACCGGCAATCATCACGCTGGCGCGGGTCGGAGCGATTTTCTCGATACGGTCGAGCAGCGTGCGCATCGCCGTGGAGCGGCCGGACAACTGGCGTGCATCGGCGCGTTGCTTCGGGCGGTTTGCGGTGTCAGCCATAGGCGTTCAGCGGGCCGTTTTGAAAATCGGCATCGCGCGTTTCCCTCGTTGCAATATTTATCATCGACAGCGGAACGGCCCAAAAGGTGCCGCGACATAGAAATTTCCAATGCCCGGTGCGATACCCGAAGAAATAGGCGATTGCCATATCGCGATGCCGGAGTCGGGCAGCCGCGCACGCCATGGGTGCCTTTTTACACCTGCGGAATGAAAATTCGAAAGGCGCTTGCAAGCACGCATTCGGCTAAGCAAACGCGGCACACGGCCGAACGCCCAGGGTAGCCCGGCATCACCCGCATTACGCGGCGATGGCGGGCGGGCAACGTCGCAACTAGGCATGCTTGTTGCGGCGCCCAGTAGCTCGCCCGGCACGCGTAACGGATGCCGACCCCCGAGGCGGCATGCCGTCGCGCGACGATTGCCGGGGCGATGCAGGGAAACGATGAGGACCTTTACCCGTGAGCTGTTTCGGCAGGGCATATGGGTCGTGCTGGCCGTCGGAGTGGCGGCCGTGCTGCAGGCGTGGGCGATCCACGTCGTCGGCATGCACGAACCGTTCGCGCCGCTGCCTTTCTACGCCGGTGTCGCGGCTGCAGCCTGGCTGACGTCGTTCGCCGGCGGCGTGACCGCGAGCGCCGCGAGCCTCGCCGTGATCGGCGCCTTGTGGTGGCGCAATGCACCGCTGCCCGATCTCCTCTCCCAAGCCGGCGCTTTCGTCGCGATCAGCTTCGTCGAGTGCGTACTCGTGACGGCCGTCAAGCCGCTGCTCGCCAACGACCGGCTGCGCGGCGCCGAGGATGCGGACGACGACGCGCGCCCGCCGCGCCGCGAACCTGAACCTGTATCCCCGGGGCACGCGCTCGACGACACGCTGCTGCGTCGCGTGGTCGATGCATCGCCCGACGCGATCGTCGGCGTCGATGTCGCACGGCGGATCACGAGCTGGAACCCGGCCGCGCGGCGCCTTTTCGGCATCGACGCGGCGGCGGCGATCGGGCACGACGTCACGATGCTGGTCGCGCCGCGCTGGCTGCGATTGCATCCCGTTCCCGCATCATTCGAGAACGCGGGCGCGCCGGCCGGCCCGCTCGACGTCCTGTGCCTGCGCCGCGACGGCAGCCGCTTTCCCGCGACCTTCACGGCGTCGCCGATCGTCGACGCGCAAGGCAATTGCACCGGCCTGTCGATGACGCTGCGCGAGGCGCGCGAACGCCGTCGCCTTAAGCAGCGCGATCTGCGCACGTTGCGCGGCGCGCGCGATGCGCGTGTGCAGGCCGACGAGTCGAACCGGATGAAGGACGAACTGCTGGCCAGCGTGTCGCACGAACTGCGCACGCCGTTGAACGTGATCTACGGCTGGGTCGAGGTGTTGCGCAGCGGCGAGGGGCAGGGCTTCGCGCATCAGGCGATCGACGCGATCGATCGCAGCGCGCGATCGCTGTCGCGGATGGTCGGCGACCTGCTCGACGCGTCATCGCTCGCGACGGGCCGGGTGCGGCTCGAACGCACGCCGGTCGACCTCGTGCGCATCGTGCAGGAGGCCGTGCGCGAACTCGGCGAGACCGCGGAGGCGAACGGCCTCGAGCTGTCGACGGAGTGCGCGATGTCCAACTGCGTGATCGCCGCGGACGCCGAGCGCCTGCGCCAGTTGCTGTCGAACCTGCTGTCGAATGCGATCAAGTTCACGCCGCCCGGCGGGCGCATCAAGGTGTCGCTGAATCCGGCCGGCGCGCGCGTGCGGCTGTCGGTCGCCGATACGGGACAGGGCATTTCCGCGGAACGCCTGCCGCACCTGTTCGATACGTTCAGCCGGCCGGAAGGCGCAGCCGCGTTGCCGAAACGCGGCCTCGGGCTCGGCCTGTCGATCGTGCGCAACATCGCGCGGCTGCACGGCGGCGAGGTCGCGGCGGCGAGCGAAGGCGCCGGGCGCGGCACGACCGTGACCGTCATGCTGCCGGCGGACCTCGCTGCCGACGATCCGACCGGCGACCCGGTGCGGCCGAGCGGGGCGTCGAGCGCGGTCGCGCTCGACGGCCGGCGCGTGCTGGTGGTCGACGACGACGCAACCTCGCGCGCCAGCCTCGCGGCAGCGCTCGAAACGCTGGGCGCCCAGGTGTCGACCGCACAATCGGGACACGACGCGCTCGACGTGGTGGCGCAGCAGCACCCGAGCGTCGTGCTGTCCGATCTCGCGATGCCGGACGGCGACGGCTTCTGGCTGCTCGACCACATTCGCCATTTGCCGGAGGGCGGCGGGCGCCTGCCCGTCGTCGCGGTGACCGCGCATGCGGGCACGGCGGATCGGAGCCGCGTGATGGCCGCGGGCTTCGACGCGTATCTGTGCAAGCCGGTCGACGTTCCGACGTTGGCCAGTGTGATCGTCGACGTATCGGCCGCCGACGCGGCGGGCGGCACCGGGCGGCGCAGCTGAGTGTATCGAGGGTGCAGAGAGGGAAGGTGCGTGGACCGATTTCTTCACGTCCGCGCACCGTCAGGCATGACGGATGGACCATAGCGTTCGGCCAGGCCGATCCGCCGACGGATCCGGAGGTCCGGATGAAAGTGAACGACAGTAACGCGCACCGATTCGCTGTGCTTGCCGGCACCGCGTGCATGCTGGTATCGGCGATGCTCGCGGTGCTCGGCCCGCCGGCATTGACGCCGGTGCATGCGCAGGCGCCGCCGGCGTCGTCCATTCATGTCGCGCCGGGCGTCGTTCGTCCCGGCGAGACGGCCGACGAGGCGGACATGACGCGGCGGCCGAGCGGCATCGACGCCGAATTCGTCGACAAGGCCGGCATCATCGGCAAGACGGAATCGCAGGCGAGCGAACTCGCGCTCGATCGGTCGTCGAATCCACACGTGAAGGCCTTCGCGCGGCGGATGATCGACGATCACGATCGCATGACCACGCAGTTGCGCCGCCTCGGCGCGCAAAAGGGCGTGCCCGTGCAGGCGCGCATGGTCGTCGATCCGGAGGTGACGGCGCTGCGAACCAAGAACGGCCACGCATTCGACAAGAGTTATATCGCGCTGGTCGGGCCGAACGCGCACGAGGCGGCGATCAGGCTCTACGAAGCTGAAGCGCGTAGCGGGCGCGACCGCCAGCTTCGCGCGTTCGCGGCAAGCTCGCTGCCGACGCTGAAGGCGCACTTGAACGCCGCGCGCGCGCTCGAGAATTCGATCGCGGCCGCGCACTGATCCGCGCGGCCATCCCGCCGCGCGTCGGTCAGTGCCGCCGCGTGTCGCTTTCCGGGCCGCCCGGCGACGCCTCGTAAGGCGGCGCGTCGAGCGCCGTTTCGCCTTCCTCGATCAGCCAGTAGGGCGACGCACCGTAGTACGTGTGCAGCGCCTCGGCCCATACCGGATCGGCCATCGTCGGCCAGTGGTCCTTTTGGAAGCCCGGGGCTTCGCGCACGCGCTCGGTCGACACGGGCAGCACGAAGCAATGGCGTTCGGCATCGAGCGTCAGCACGTTCCACGGCACCGCGAGCAGCTTGTCGCCGATCCCGAGAAAGCCGCCCGACGACACGACCGCGTAGGCGATCCGGCCGGAGCGGACGTCGAGCATGATGTTCGTGACCTTGCCGATGTCGTCGCCGTCGATCGTCAGGACGTGATCGCCCTGCAGCGTGCCGGCGGCCATCACGTCCGGCCCCGGCCCGCCGGCCGAACGGCCGCTGTCGCCGACGATGCGCGCCTGCGTGGGCGGCGGTCTGTCCGTTGTCATCGCTTTTCTCCTGATCGAAGCGGCGCGGCGCAGAGCTCGCGGCCGCGCAGGGAAGGGCCGGCCGCTTCAGCGGCGGCGCGGCAGGGACACGTCCTCGAGCGTGTTCGCCAACTCGTCGCGGGCCGGGCCGCCCGCGCGCGTCGCGATGTCGCCCAGCGACACGATGCCGACGATCTGGTGCTTGGCATCGAGCACCGGCATCCGGTGCAGTTGCAGGTCGGCCATCCGTTGCTGGACATCGCCGACACCGTCGTCCTCGACACACCACTGCACGGGCGCGGAGGCGACGGCCTTCACGGGCGTGTCGGGCGAATGCCCGTGCGACAGCGCGCGCACCGCGAGGTCACGGTCCGTCACGACGGCGACGAGCTCGTTGTGGTCGCAGACCGGTAGCACGCCGATGTCGAAGCGCTGCATCAATTGGGCCGCATGGCGAATCGTGTCGGTCGGCGCGACGCACACTACGTCGCGCGACATGATTTCGTTGACGCGATACATGAACGCCTCCTTCATGAGGGAGACGAATCGGGAGCACAACGCGTGCCTCGGGCGATCGACATGCGTCCGGCCTGCGCGGCCGGGCCACGGAGAAATTTGCCAGCCGGCTTGTACATCTTCCACGGCGGTGGCCGTGGCCGGCGCGCAACCCACGATCAGTGGCCGACCCCCGTCATCATGACGATGGCGAACACCACCGCACTCTCGATTGCGGCCAGCGCCGCGACGCCGGCGGCGCCGCTGACTTCGTTCCATGCACGTTCGATGCGGTTCATCCCTTCACTCCGGTTGTGCCGGTCCCGCGCTACGCTGCCGCGCAGGGCGGGCCGGGGTGCCGCCGTCAGCCGTGATCGCGGGGCGGTGGTGGGGCGTCGGGCGCGCGACGTTCGCGTTTGCCGGACGGCTTCGCAGGGTCGATACGGGTCGCACCGCCAACGGCGGGCGGATCGCTGGCCGGGAACGTCTCCTCGAGCCCTTCGTCGATGCGCTCCTCCGTCTTGTCATCGGACGGCTTGCGCGACGTGGCGAGCGAGACTATGCCGGCAGCCGGGGACACGGCATCGCGGCGGCCGGGGGCATGAGCGGTCATGATCGAACCTCCTTACACGTGACGAACAGCGCAAGCGCCGTACCCGTGCGGGGTGGGGCGGCATGACGCTCACGGCCCGGGCCCATTGAGCCGGCCGGACTAGTGGACACATGGCCTGCGCGCGCCGCCGGCTGAACCACACACCGTCTACGCGGGGCGGGCGGGCGCGCAGCGGGACGCTTGTCGCACGATGCGCGGTGTGCGATCCGTTCGCGCTCGCGGTGAAGCTCGCCGCCGAAAGGCGCACCGTGTCGCTGATGATTGGAGCTTAGGACGGATGACGCCGCGCGTGTCGGCAACGATGCGCAGGCACGCTGCTTGCGTACGGTCGCCGCGCCAATCGACACGCGCGAGCCGCCGCGCAGGAGTGACATGAACACGCCATCCATGCTGCATCGCCCCGAACCGACACCCGACTTCGATCCCGACCCGACGCTGCCCGAGCACGACGATCCGGTGGATCCGCCCGTGCCCCTCGGCCCGCCGCATGGCGATCCGCCGTCGCAGCCGGCGCCGATGCGGATGCCGGACGGGCGCAGCGTAACGCGGCCGGCCGCGCGATCACTGAAAGGAGGACCATCATGGACATTCACGTGCAATCACCGGACAAGCGCGCGATCGCCCAGGTGCTGGGCCGCTATTTCGAGTCGCGCTCGTTGCGCTATCACATCGAGGAGTTGCCGGGCGGCGTGCTGCATATCGGTTTTCGCGCCAGCGGCCGCCCGGTTGCCGTCACCGTGTCGTTCGACGATTCCGCCTACGACACCTACACGCACTGGGACGCGAGCCAGAAGCAGCTCGCGCTCGGCCGGCTCGCGGATGGCTTCTCGCGCATGATGTCCAAGCGCAGCCCGGCCGCGCTCGCCGGCGACTACCACGTCGAGCGCTTCTGATTCCGCAACCATCTGCCTGCTCGTGCCGGAAACCGGCAAAGTGCCCGTACTCAACGGGCGCTTTGCGGGTTCGCTCGCGTCGCGTAGGATGTTCATTAATTCAGCGCACGCTACGTTCGCGCCGTCAGCTGCCTGCCTTTGCAGCTGACGAAGCGCGACGCGCTTTCCTGCAGGTTCGTTTCGCGCAACCGACGGAGACTGCCTTGATGACCGTTGCTCGCCCGTTGCTGTCACCCGCCACCCGCCGGTTCGTGTCCGGCCTGTCCGCCTTCGCCGCGCTCGCGGCGGCGGGCGCCCGCGACGCGTCGGCCCAGACGCCTTCGCCGCTCGGCGAATGGCAATACTCGGCGGGGGTGCCGCTGCAGAAGCTGTTCAACCCGACCGTTCCCACGTGGCAGGTCAGCGTCGGCGCCGCGATGACGCTGCAGCCGCGCTACGCGGGTTCCGACCGCTACCGCGTGATGGGCGGCCCGAATTTCGACGTGCGCTATCGGGACCTGTTCTTCCTGTCGACGGGCGACGGGCTCGGCGCGAACGTGCTGCGCGGGCCCAACTGGCGCGTGAGCATGTCGGTCGGCTATGACCTCGGGCGCCGCTCGGCCGACGATCTCGACCACCTGAACGGGCTCGACAACATCAACGCGGCGCCGGTGATGAAGCTCGCGGCCGATTATGTGATCTCGAAGGAGTTCCCGCTCGTGCTGCGCGCGGATGTCCGGCGCAGCATCGGCGGCTCGAACGGCTGGGTCGGCGATTTCTCGGCCTACATGCCGATGCCGGGCAGCAACGAGCACTTCTTCTGGTTCGCCGGCCCGACCGTGTCGTTCGCCGATTCGCGCTACATGAACGGCTGGTTCGGCGTGAGTCAGGGCGCGTCCGCGCGTTCGGGCCTGTCGACCTATTCGCCGGGTGCGGGGATGAAGTCGTTCGGCGCCGGCGTGACGATGGTCTGGTTCGTCAACAAGCACTGGTTCGTGACGATGGACGGCGCGATCGAGCAGCTCGTCGGCCGCGCAAGGCGCAGCCCGATCACGCAGCAGTCGACCAACGGCGTGTTCGACATGTCGGTGAATTACCAGTTCTGACCGGATGGGCGCCGGCAGGGCGTGCGGGCGTGCGGGCGTGCGGGCGTGCGGCATTGTTCGTCACATTTGATATGATTGGCACCTGTACAAACGTACAGTGATCGATCCCCGTGACGCCTGCATCGCCGACGCCTCCGGCGTTTTACTACCTGACCAATTTCGAACGCGCGCTGGCCTGGCTCGGCGAGCGTTACGACGACCTGCTCGACGCGCACGAACACGCGTTTCTCCGGCAATTCGCGCAATTGCCGAAAGCGTCGCGCGCGTTGCTCGTGCGGATGCTGATGCGCAGCGGCTCCGACTTCCGGGCGAGCAAGCTCGTGTACGACGAAATCGGCAGCACGCTCGACGCAGCCGCGCCGCTCGTCGCACTCGGCTGGATCGATCCGGCGCCCGCGCTCACGCTCGACGAGCTGTTCGCGCTGTCGACCAAGGCCGATCTGCTGAAGGCGTTCCCGTCGCTCGCCGCGCACGCGGGCGAGCGCAAGCCCGACTGGCTCGAACGGCTGCGGCTCGTGTACGACGTCGCGCAGCCGCTCGACGCGTGGTGCGCGCAGGCCGACGATTGCGTGCTGCGCGTGACGATCGGCGCGTTGTGCGACCGGCTGCGGCTGATGTTCTTCGGCAATCTTCATCAGGACTGGAGCGAATTCGTGCTCGCCGATCTCGGCGTGTTCCAGTACGAAAGCGTGCCGTACGCGCCGTCCTCGCGTGCGTTCCAGCAGCGCGCCGACGTCGATGCGTATCTCGCGCTGCAGACCTGCCGCGAAGCCCTCGACGCATGGCCCGACGACCGTCCGTTCGACGACCTGCTGCAGGCGATCGACGCGATCGGCTGCGCGCAGCCGTGGCTCGCGACCCGCGGCTCGAAGTTGCTGTTCTCGCTCGGGCAAGCGTGCGAGCGGCGCGCCGACTGGGACGCCGCGCTCGACGCGTATGCGCGCAGCGCATGGCCGGGCAGTCGGCATCGGCGCATTCGCGTGCTCGAACGCTGCGGACGCGATGACGATGCACTCGCGCTGGCGCTCGATGCGCGCGGCGGTTTCGAAAGCGACGAGGAACGCCAGCGCGTCGAGCGGATGCTGCCGCGCCTGCAGCGGCGTCTCGGGCAGCGGGTCGAACGCGCGGGCAGCGCGCCTGACGTGCCGCGCGAAACGCTCGTGCTGGCGCGTCCCGAAGCGTTCGTCAGCGTCGAATTCGCGGTGCGCGACCATCTTGCGCAGCCCCACGCGCCCGTTCATTACGTGGAGAACACGCTGATCAATTCGCTGTTCGGGCTGCTGTGCTGGGAGCCCGTGTTCGCGGCCGTGCCCGGCGCGTTCTTTCACCCGTTCCAGCGCGGCCCGGCCGACCTCCACGCGCCCGATTTCGCGGTGCGCCGCACGGACGCGTTCGCCGCCTGTTTCGCGCAGCTCGACTCGGGCGCGTACCGCGACACGATCCGCCGGCACCATGCGACGAAAGCGGGGCTGCAATCGCCGTTCGTGTTCTGGGGCGTGCTGACCGACGCGCTGCTCGACGAGGCGCTGGCCTGCCTGCCGCCCGAGCACCTGCGGCTGTGGTTCACGCGCCTGCTCGCGGACATCCGCAGCAATCGTTCGGGGCTGCCCGACCTCGTGCGTTTCTGGCCGGGCGAGCGGCGCTACGAACTGATCGAGGTGAAGGGCCCCGGCGACCGGCTGCAGGACAACCAGACGCGCTGGCTCGCGTACTGCCTCGCGCACGGCATTCCGGTGCGTGTCGTCGATGTCGAATGGGCGGGCGCCGACGTCGCGCAGGCCGAGGCGGTGGGGCTGTCGGCATGAGCTATGTCGTCGCCGTGCGGGCCATGTGCGAGTTCACCGCGCGACGCGGCGATCTCGACCTGCGCTTCACACCCGCGCCGACCGCGCTCGAAGGCATCGCCGGTCACGGCGCGGTCACGTCGAAGCGCGGCGCGCGCTACGAAACCGAGACCGCGCTGACCGGCACGTGGGGCACGCTGACCGTGCGCGGACGCGCGGACGGTTACGATCCGGTCGCGAACCGGCTCGAGGAGATCAAGACCTACCGCGGCAGCCTCGATGCAATGCCGGCCAATCACCGCGCGCTGCACTGGGCGCAGGCGAAGGTCTACGCGCACCTGATGTGCGATGCACGCGGCCTCGCAGAGATTAACGTCGCGCTCGTGTATTTCGACATCGTGTCCGAGCGCGAGACCGTGCTGACGGAAACCCTGAGCGCCGACGTGCTCGCCGCGTTCTTTGCCGAGCAGTGCGCGTGCTTCGTCGGCTGGGCCGAGCGCGAGACCGAGCATCGCGCGGCCCGCGATGCGGCGCTGCGTGCGCTGGCGTTTCCGCACGGGCAATTCCGCAGCGGTCAGCGCGAGCTGGCGGTGTCCGTCTATCGCGCGGCGCGCGACGAACGCTGTCTGATGGCGCAGGCGCCGACCGGCATCGGCAAGACGCTCGGCACGGTCTTCCCGCTGCTGAAGGCGTGCGGCGAGGGCGAGCTCGATCATGTGTTCTTCCTGACCGCGAAGACGCCCGGCCGCGCGCTCGCGCTCGAAGCGGCGACGACGCTCGGCGCCGGTACGTCGGCGCTGCCGCTGCGCGTGCTGGAGCTCGTCGCCCGCGACAAGACATGCGAGCATCCGGACCGCGCGTGTCATGGCGAATCGTGTCCGCTCGCGCAAGGCTTCTACGACCGGCTGCCGGCCGCGCGCGACGCGGCGATCGGCGCCGGGCTGCTCGATCGCGCCACCGTGCGCGAGGCTGCGCTCGCGCACGACGTCTGTCCGTATTACCTGTCGCAGGAGCTGGCGCGCTGGTCGGACATGGTGATCGGCGACTACAACTACTACTACGACGGCAGCGCGATGCTGCATACGCTCGCGCAGCAGAACCAGTGGCGGGTCGGCGTGCTCGTCGACGAGGCGCACAACCTGCTCGATCGCGCCCGCAGGATGTACAGCGCGTCGCTCGACCCGTTCGCGTTCGCGGCCGCGCGCGAGGCGGCGCCGGCGGCACTGCGCAAGGCGTTCGACCGGCTCGCGCGCGCATGGGGCACGGTCAATCGCGCACAGGCCGAGCGCTATGCGGCCTATCCGGAGATTCCGGGCCCGATCGTGTCGGCCGTGCAGAACCTCGTCGCGGCAATCGGCGAACACCTGACCGATGCGCCGCGCGCGAACGGCGACGCGCTGCTGCGGTTTCATTTCGAGGCGATCCAGTTCGGCGTGCTCGCCGACGCGTTCGACAGCGCATCGATCTTCGACGCGACGCTGCACGGCGAGCCGCTGCCGCGCCAGTCGGGGCTCGACGGCGTCGCGCCGGCCGGGCGCCGGCGCCGCATCCAGTCGACGCTGTGCGTGCGCAACGTGATTCCGGCCGCCTTTCTCGCGCCGCGCTACGAAGCCGCTCGCGCGACGGTGCTGTTTTCCGGCACGCTGAGTCCGTTTCATTTCTATCGCGACACGCTCGGGCTGCCGGCCGACACGGGCTGGCTCGACGTCGACGGGCCGTTTCGCGCCGAGCAACTGACCGTGCGCGTCGCGAGCCATGTGTCGACCCGCTGGCGCGACCGTGACCGTTCGCTCGAACCGATCGCGGACCTGATCGCCGCGCAGTATGCGACGCGGCCCGGCAACTACCTGGGTTTTCTCAGCAGCTTCGACTATCTCGGGCGCGTCGTCGCGTTGATGCAGACGCGCCATCCGGACGTGCCCGTATGGGCCCAGGCGCCCGGCATGGCCGAAAGCGAGCGCGACGCGTTTCTCGCGCGCTTCGACGCGGGCGGGCGCGGTGTCGGCTTCGCGGTGCTGGGCGGTGCGTTCTCGGAAGGGGTGGATCTCGTCGGCGAGCGACTGATCGGTGCGTTCATCGCGACGCTCGGGCTTCCGCAGGTCAACGACGTCAACGAACAGATGCGGCGCGCGATGGATGCGCGTTTCGGCAACGGTTACGACTACATGTATCTGTACCCGGGCTTGCAGAAGGTCGTGCAGGCGGCCGGGCGCGTGATCCGCACCGAGCACGACGAGGGCGTCGTGCACCTGATCGACGATCGTTACCGGCGGCGGGAGGTGCGCGATCTGCTGCCACGGTGGTGGCGGATCGGGTGACTGTCGGGGGCGCCCGGCGTGCGCGCCTGCGCCGAACGCCTACAGCACGTTGAGCATCGCCAGCGCGGCTTCCTGCAGATGCGGCAGCACGCGCCGCACGGCCGCGTCCGTCGATTCCGTGCCGATCGGCATGTTCGTGCTCAGCGCGGCGACGACTTCGCCGTGACGATTCTTCAACGGCACCGCGATGCCGCGCACGCCGACCTGCAGTTGCTGCTCGATGACCGCGAAGCCCGCGTCGCGCGCGTGGTCGACCTGTTCGAGCAGTCGTGCCTTGTTGGTGATCGTGTGCGGCGTGAACGGCGCGAGTTCGGCGTCGGCGAGCCACGCGCTGACGGCTTCGCGATCGGGATGGTGCGCGAGCAGCACGACACCGGGCGACGTCAGCGGCGCCGGCACGCGTGCACCGAGCACGAAGCCGGTCGTCATCACGCGGGACACGCCGTTGCGGGCGATGAACACGAGTTCCCAGCCATCGAGCACGCTCACGTACGCCGATTCGTTCAGCGACGCGCTCAGTTGCTGCAGATAGGGCTGGACCGTACGCGGCAGCCGCGCCGAATCGAAGTACGACCAGCCGACCCGCAGCACGCGCGGCGTGAGGCCGTAAAGCTTGCCGTCGGTGTACACGTAGCCGAGCGATTCGAGCGTCAGCAGGTAGCGCCGCGCGGCCGTGCGCGTGAGCCCGGTGCGGGCGGCGGCCTGGGTGGGGGTCATCCGCGCGTGCTGGCTGTCGAACGCTTCCAGGATCGCCAGGCCTTTTTCGAGGCCGGCGATCCAGTCGCGTCGGTCGAGGTCGGGTTTTTTCATTGGCGGCGGCTGGACGGTGGCTGCGCGGTGTTCGCGCGAATTTGGGCGATTATCGCTCGAAGTGCGGGGCGGCGGCGAATCCGTTGCTGCACCATCGTGGCCGGTTGGGTCGCGCAGAGATAGAGTCGACGACGTTTATCGAGGGAGGTCGTATGCGGATTGCAAAGTGGGGGGATAGCCTGGCCGTGCGCCTTCCGGCCGGTCTGGTTGACGAACTGGGAATCCGTGAAGGCGACGAAATCGAAATCGTCGTTCGCCGCGCCGGCGCTGTGGCCGCGAGCGGAGACGCATGCCCCGAAGAGCTTCTTCTGTCTTTGCGGCGTTTCAGAGGCAAGCTGCCGGGTGATTTCAGGTTCAGGCGGAGCGAGGCAACCGAGCCGGACTGAGTCGGCCGAATCGATCGCCGGAAGGCAGCCGCGGTGCGGTCCAGCTTACTTGTGGGCATGGCAAAGGGCGGCAATGCGCCATCGCGCATCAATCACACACCACCGCTCCACGAAATCGAAGCGGGAATCGATTGCCTGGCCGATCCAGACCGACCCGGTGCCCGTGACTGTCGCCCGTTGCCCCCGTGTAACGATCTGCATGGTTTCGTCCCGATATGCGGCGCAAACTCTCCCCGATGCGCGCTCGGCAGCTACGACGCGCATGCGCGCAAGAAATTGGGCCTTTGTGCGAATCCGAGTTTCGTGCTGGACAAAGAAGTGTGGGCTTGCGACGAAATCGAGTTGTTCGACGTCGGCGTGACGATACGCATCGATCCAGACGTCACGCATCTGCGCCAAGGTGAATTGAGGTCCCATAGGGTGAGCATGTTCCTGCTGGCTCGCGGGTTCGCGGTTTTCGGCGGTATCCGCCGGTCCGGAACCAAGCCTATGGCCGGGCCTCACGTTTCGGCAATTGGACAGGTCTGAATCTGGTTTTTCCGCGAGCGGCAAGACGCCACCGGGCCACAGGAGGAGACCTCCCGACGATGATCATCGGGCTGCCGTTGACTGCCGGGAGGGGAATGAAGCGGCGAGCAGCGTGCTGACGCGAACAGATGACGGCCGATGGCAGAACGCTGCGCGGCGGCACATTGAAGCTACAGATACGGCGTGGAAAGCGAAGGAACCGGATGCGGCGCGACCACTATGCGCGCCGCATCCGTACCAACCTTACTCGCTGCTCGTCCACTCGACGTTCGCGCCGACCGAACGCAGGTTTTCGACGAAGTGCGGGTGCGCGCGGCGGATCGGCAGCGCGTTCATGATTTCCGAGCGGCCTTCGATGCTCGCGGCCACCATCAGCAGCGCGATCGCGACGCGGATGATGTACGGGCTCTCGACGCGCGCCGGCGTCAGTTGCAGCCCGCCGAACGTGATCAGCCGGTGCGGATCCGACAGCAGCACGTGCGCGCCGAACTTCGACAGTTCGCCGGACCAGCCGAGCGCGCCGTCGTAAACCTTGTTCCAGAACATCGCGCTGCCTTCCGCGCGCACGCCGAGCGCGATGAAGATCGGCAGCAGGTCCACCGGCAGGTACGGCCACGGCGCCGCTTCGACCTTGGTCAGGATGTTCTGCGTGAACGGCCGGCGCACGCGCAGCGGGCCGTCGCGTTCCGCGCGGGACCAGCCGTCGCGGTGCGTGACGGTCACGCCGAATTTCGCGAACGTGCGGTCGATCAGCGGGAAATGCTCCGGCGACGAGTTGCGCACGGTGATGTCGCCGCCCGTAATCGCGCCGAGCGCGAGGAACGTCGCGATTTCGTGGAAATCCTCGGCGAAGCGGAATTCGCCGCCGCCGAGCTTGCCGCCGCCCGTCACGCACAGACGCGACGTGCCGATGCCCTCGATCGAAACGCCGATCATCGCGAGGAACTGGCAGAACTCCTGCACGTGCGGCTCGGACGCCGCATTCATCAGCGTGGACGTGCCGCGCGCTGCCGTCGCGCACAGCGCGAAGTTTTCGGTGGTGGTGACCGACGCGTAGTCGAACCAGTGATCGTTGGCCGTCAGCGGGCCGTCGGCACGGACGATCAGCGAATCGGGCGTGCGCTCGATATGCGCGCCGAAGCGCTCGAACACCTCGACGTGCGGATCGATCTCGCGCACGCCGAGCGTGCAGCCTTTCACGTCGTTCTCGAGGCGCGCGACGCCGAAGCGCGCGAGCAACGGCGGAATCAGCATGATCGACGAGCGCATCGCCTCGGGCAGGCGGTGAACGGCCGGGTCGAACGTCGTGTTGCGATGGTGGAGCTCGAGGATGCCCGTGTCGAAGTCGACCGACACGTCGCTGCCGAGCGTGCGGAAGATGTCGAGGATCTTGCGCACGTCGGTGATGTCCGGCACGCCGACGAGGCGCAGCGGCTGATCGGTCAACAGGGTGGCGCACAGAATCGGCAGGACGGCGTTCTTGTTCGCGGACGGCTTGATGTCCCCGCGCAGCGGAGTGCCGCCGTGGACGATGAGATTCGACATGATATGGGGGCGTATCGGTGACTGACGTAGGCCCATATGATGCCATTGGTCGGCGCGCGGCGTGGAATGTTCAGCGCGGAAAAAGGGCTTCTGCGTGCGGGATTGACGGTGTTTGACGTTGGGCGGGCGCGGATTGCACCCGACTGCCGGCAGAGGGAAGGCGCGGCAGAAATGGCCGGCCGCGTAGCGGGCCGGCCATGCGGTCATTGCGTCACTGCGCCGCCCGCATCCGCGCGGCGACCACCAGCGAGATCAGGCAGCCCACCGCGAGATAAGCGGCGACGAAGTGCCACGAACCGCCGGCCATGCTGACCAGCGCCACCGCGATGAACGGCGTGAACCCGCCGCCGACCACACTCGCGAACTGATAACCGACGCCTGCGCCGCTGTAGCGGTATTCCGCGCCGAACAGCTCGGTGAAGAGCGGCTGCTGGACACTCACGACCATGTCGTGCGCGGCATTGGCCAACAGGATCGAGAACACGACGATCCACGCGATCGAACGCGACTCCAGCGCGACGAAGAACGGCACCGCCGACACGAGGCCGATCACCGCGCCGATCAGGTAGATGCGGCGCAGGCCGAAGCGGTCGGCGAGCCACGCGAAGCACGGGATCGTCACGCAGCTCACCGCGCCGACCAGCAGGCCGATGTTCAGGAACAGGTCACGCGACAGGCCGAGGTTCGACGTCGAATAGCTGAGCGCGAATGCCGTGACGATATACATCGTGAACAGCTCGGCGAGCCGCAGCGCGACGATCAGCAGGAACGCCTTCGGATGGCGCGTCAGCGCTTCGAGCACCGGCAGGCGCAGCTTGCGGTTGCCGTGCTCCACCTTCTCGACGAACTCCTGCGACTCGTCCATGCTCTTGCGGACCCACAGCCCGATCAGCACCAGCACGATGCTGAACACGAACGGCAGGCGCCAGCCCCACGTCTTGAACGCGGCCTCGCCGAGCGTATGGCTCAGGATCGACACGATCCCCGTCGCCAGCACGAGCCCGACGCCGTAGCCGACCTGCACGCCACTGCTGTAGAACGCCTTCTTCTGCTTCGGCGCGCTCTCGACGGCCATCAGCGCCGCGCCGCCCCATTCGCCGCCGACCGCGAAGCCCTGGATCGCACGCATCAGCACGAGCAGCACGGGCGCCCACCAGCCGATAGTCGCGAAACCGGGCAGCAGGCCGATCGCGACGGTCGACAGCCCCATCAGCATCACGGTCAGCACGAGCATCCGCTTGCGGCCAAGCCGGTCGCCGAAATGGCCGAACACGATCCCGCCGAGCGGACGGAACAGGAAGCCGACACCGAAGGTCGCGAACGCCGCGAGCGTGCCCATGGTCGGGCTGATCTTCGGGAAGAATTCGGAATTGAATACGAGCGCGGCGACGATCCCATACAGCAGGAAGTCGTACCAGTCGACGACGGCGCCGACAAAGCTGCCGATCGCGGCCTTGCGGGCCTGGCTGCGCGCGCGCACGCCAGCGGCGGGGTCGAGGGTGTCGAAGGTGGGTGTCATGCGAAGTCTCCTGGCACGGCGCATCGTGGAATCGTGGCGGCGCCGCGTCCGATGCTGCATTAAGTCGATGGGGTGAGCGGAGAATAGGGGGCGCGCGCTGTCACGGCAATTAGCCGATCGGTCAAAGTGCGCGATTATCGTACTATTCTGTGCGATTATCGAACGCTTTTCGGGTTTGCACTAAGCGAGGTACCGATATCCCGTTCGGCCAGGGTGTGCCGCCGTGAACGATCTGGTTAAAATCTGGACCATCAAAACCTCGCCCGGATCGGGCGGATGTCCGGCCGTCGCATCGGCCGGCCGTGCCGCGCGCCGGGCGTCGTCCCCATCGACCGCATGCCCCCGGAGACTGCAATGCCCGGCACTTCCCGCCCCCTGTCCAGCGATACGCCGCCCGTCGCCGATCCGGCCGCCAATCCGCTCGGGATGGCCGGGCTCGAATTCGTCGAGTTCGCGGCGCCGGTGCCGGACGCGCTCGCGCAACGCTTCGAGCAGCTCGGGTTCAAGGCGATCGCGCGCCATGTGAGCAAGAACGTCACGCTGTACCGGCAAGGGCAGATGCAATTCCTGATCAACGCCGAGCCCGAATCGTTCGCGGCGCGCTATGCGGAGGAATACGGGATGGGCGTTTGCGCGATCGGGCTGCGCGTGGCGAGCGCGCGGCGCGCGTTCGAGCGCGCGATCGAACTGGGCGCGTGGGCGTTCGAGGGCGAGCGGATCGGGGTCGGCGAACTGAAGATTCCGGCGATCCAGGGCATCGGCGATTCGCACCTCTATTTCGTCGATCGCTGGCGCGGGCGGGACGGCCAGCGCGGCGGCGTGGGCGACATCTCGATCTTCGACATCGATTTCCGGCCGATCGACATCGCGACCGCGCATACCGATTTCGATTGCGCGGGCACGGGCCTGCAACAGGTCGACCACTTCACGCAGACGGTCGGGGCCGGGCGCATGCGCGAATGGCTCGACTTCTACCATGACTTGCTGCACTTCCGCGAAATCCACGAGATCGATGCGCACTGGCATGTATCGGAAGAATCGCGCGTGATGGTGTCGCCATGCGGCGCGGTGCGGATTCCTGTGTACGAGGAAGGCACGCGGCGCACCGAGCTGATGCACGCGTATCTGCCGGACCATCCCGGCGAAGGCGTCCAGCACGTTGCGCTGTCGACCGACGACATCCTGGCGAGCATCGACGCGCTGCGCGCGAACGGCGTCGAATTCATCGAGCCGCCAGCGCGCTATTACGACGAAGTCGATGCGCGGCTGCCGGGGCACGGCGTCGATCTCGACGCGCTGCGCCGCCGTGCGGTGCTGGTCGACGGCGAAATCGGCAGCGATGGCGTGCCGCGGCTGTTCTTCCAGACCTTCGTCAAGCGCCGGCCCGGCGAGATCTTCTTCGAGATCGTGCAGCGGCAAGGGCACCACGGTTTCGGGGAAGGGAACCTCGCGGCGCTGGCCCGCGCCCGCGGCGCCTAGCCGGCCGCGCCGAGCTTGCGCGCCTGGCGGCGCATCCCGTCGAAGATCGCATCGGCCACGTCTGCGGGGAAGTCCGCGGGAATGCGCGACGCGACGTCGGCAATCGCCGGTTCGGTGCGTGCGGCCACGTCGGCCATCGCCGCGCGGACCTCGTCTTCGGTCAGACCGACCCGCGCGCCCTGCGCGATCCAGTGGCGCGGCTGGATGTCGGCGATCACGTAATGGCGATTCTTCCCGCACACGGCCATTGCCAGCCGTGCGCGTCGCGGCGGCAGCTGGTTGCGTCGGGTGCCGATGATCGGATGCGCGGACAGCACGTCGTACAGCGGCGTGCTCCGATACGTGTTGCCCGGCAGGTGCGCGATGCTGAAATTCTTCGCGTGGCCGTCGATGGCCGCGAGTACCCAGAACACGAGGTGCGTGACGAAGAAGTTCTTCCGGTCCTGCTCGGCCTCGGCGGAATTCGCGAGGATGCCCATGATCGTCGCGATGCCCGGGCCGCCGTCGGATTCGTATTTCGCGCCCGACGGCGTGCCGGTCGCCTGGCACATGTCCTCCTGCGGCAGCCGCAGGATCCATGTGCCGTCGCGCGACGGGCGGCGGTCGAAGCGCTCGACGATCAGCGCCTTCTGGTCGTCGAACCGGCCGATCTCGCACGCGGCGACCGGCAGGCCGTATGCGGCGACGATCTTCGAGCACAGCCATTCGTTCTCGACCGACGTGCGCATGTCGGCCTGCATGTTCCCGACGCGCCCCAGCGGCAGCTTGAAGATATGCGTGGTCGGCGTGCTGCCCGACGGCAGCAGCCAGCGGCTGCCGTGGCGCAGCAGCGCGGTCTTTTCCTGCGCGCCGGCGATCGACAGACGCAATTCGCCGTCCGGTTCCGCGTGGCCGGGCAGCGGCGCGGCGGTCGCGTGGCGCAGCACGTCGGCGACGGCTGCGTCGTCGAGCGCGGTGCCGTCGATCGCTTGCAGGTCGACGGGCGTCTCGTCCGGCGGCAGCAGCTGCAGCGCACCGACGCAATCGCGCCCGATCGACGCGAGCAGTTCGAACGGCGCCGTCGAGCCGAGCCGGTAGCGCTGCGCGATGCGGCGGCGGATCGGCTGGCTGTCCGGCAGCAGATTGTCGAAATAATCGGCGACGATTGCGCCCTGGTGCGGCTGGTTGCCGGGCGTGAACGGCAGGGACAGCGACAGCGGACGCCCCTGCGGATCGTCGATCCACGCCGGCAGGTAGACGAGGCGCTCGGCGCCGCGCCGGACTTCCCAGTATCCGACCGGGATGCCGTTCATCCACAGGTCGAGGCGGTCGTGGCGGGGGCGGCGGGCCATCGTCACCAATCCTCCCGCTTGGGGTTCCGGGGCTTGCCGGGTGTCGCCGCGGCAGGCCGTTTCCGCGCGCCGGCGGAGGGAGCCTTCGCGGCGGCTGGCGGGCGGTTCGGCGTATCGGATAAGGCGGACGAGCCGGACGAACCTGACTTGCGACCGCGCGCGGCGGCTGCACGCTTGGGTACGGGCACGGGCTCAGGCACGGCGACGTCGGGCGTCGCCGCGTCGTCCGGCGTGCCTGGATCCAGCGTCAGGCGCACTCCCAGCACGTTCAGCACCTTGAAAAACCGTTCGATGCTGACCGCGGACGGATTGGCTTCTAGCTGCGCATACGACTGCTGCGTGACGCCGAGGCGGGCGGCGAGCTGCGCCTGCGTGAACCCCGCGGACTTCCGGAAGCCGACGAGGATCGGGCGCAACTGGCTCAAGGTCTGGACAGGGAATGCCATGGGCTCTCCGCGAAATGACAGGCGATCGCTTGTAATCGAAAAATACAGTGTATGGTATGTATCGTCAAAATACAAACCCGAGACTGTATTTCACAAAAACAAGCGATAGCCTGTCAGGCGGACACCCACGGGTCAGCGCACACACGGGCGAAGTGCGCCCGCCGGCGCCACGTCACGCCACCCCGCAGCGGGCTCGCATGCGCGGCGCGGCGCGGCGCGCTTCTCGCAGACGGGCGTGACGCGCCAGGCGACGCTCGTGCGGATCCTGCTCGCGAGCGTGGTGCCGCTGGGTTGATCGGGAGCGGCGCATCCGGCGCCGCCGCATCGATATCGCGCGCATTCGCCTGCGTTCGGCGTGTACGTTATGGCGACCACGGTGGTCACGACATCATGAACAAGAGGCTCGCGCGTTGCGAGCCTCTTTCGTTTCGTGCGCCATCGAAGGCGGGTTTCGAATGCGTCAGCTCATCGCCCGGGACGAGACGGCGAACATCGTCACGACCCCCGCGTCGAACGGTTCGCCCACGCCGCCCATGCCGGCCATTGCGCGCAACCGCGCCGGATGAACCCGGCGCCCGTACGAATCACGATCGCGCCGATCGCAAGCGCGGCGAGATCGTCGAGACGGCCGAGGCCGACCCACGCCGCGCACATCGCCAGCGCCGCCAGCAACGCGGACAGCGCGTCGGTGCGCACATGCCAGCCGCTCGCCTCGAGCAGCGCCGAGCCGGTTTCATGCGCCTTGCGCAGCATCCAGCGCGACAGCGCGGCCTTGCCGGTCAGCGTGAAGACGACCAGCGTGAGCGTCATCGCGCCGGGCTGCACGACCGGCGGCGCATCGAACCGATTTGCCGCGTGCCAGATCATCTGCACGCCTGTGGCGACGAGCAGCGCGCCGAGTCCTGCCAGCGCGAGCGGCTCGTAGGTCGGGCGCCGCTCGGGCGGCAGCCGTGCGTCGAGCCGGCACGCGACGAGAATCAGCGCGTCGGCCGCGAGATCGATCGCCGCATGCGCGACGTCCGCGAGCAGCCCGGACGAATGCGCGGACCACGCCGCGACCGCTTCGGCGGCAAGCAGCAGCAGGTTGATCGCAAGGCTGGCAGCGAGGGCGCGGGAGGTGGCCGCATAAACGTGGGGCGTGGCGCGCGAGGTGCGCTGCATGGCGGATTCGTCTGTCGAAAGCGTGGGCAGCCTCGAACGCTACCGGTCGACGATTGCAGATACGTGACAGCAGCGGCCGAAGCTGGTCAGGAATCGTGCCGATGCGATCGGCGGGTTCCTGCACGGAGCGCCGCTTCGGAACTTCATCGTGTCGGCAACCGTCCGGCGGCCGTTGACCCACGTCAAGCGCCCGTCACCGGGCCGTGCGGACGCGATGCGCGACGAGTAGCCTTGAAACGCGAAGCGCGCGAACACGATCGCGCGGTGGGGAGACGAGCATGCTCGCGATGATGTTTGACGGCACGACACCGCATTTGCGCGAAGCGCGCATGCCCGACTTGTCGCCTGCTGCCGGTCAGCTCCTGATCGACATCCATGCGTGCGGCGTCTGCCGAACCGATCTGCACGTCGTCGACGGCGAACTCGCGCATCCGAAACTGCCGCTGATTCCGGGGCACGAAATCGTCGGAACGGTGCGCATGCTCGGCGAAGGCGTGACGGGTTTCTCCGTGGGCGACCGGGTAGGCGTGCCGTGGCTCGGCTCGACCTGCGGGCATTGCGCGTATTGCACATCCGGCCGCGAAAACCTGTGCGACAGCCCGGGCTTCACCGGCTATACGATCGACGGCGGCTATGCCGAGTGCACTGTCGCCGACCATCGGTATTGCGTGCATCTGCCGCGGCGCTATTCCGACCTGGAAGCCGCTCCGCTACTGTGCGCCGGGCTGATCGGTTATCGAACCTTGCGCATGGCGGGCGACGCTCGCCGCATTGGAATCTACGGCTTCGGTGCCGCGGCCCATCTCGTCGCGCAGGTCGCGCATCGCGAAGGGCGCAAGGTGTTTGCGTTGACGAAGCCCGGCGACACCGTGGCGCAGCAGCTCGCGCGGTCGCTGGGCGCCGCGTGGGCCGGCGGCAGCGACGAAGCGCCGCCCGAGCCACTCGATGCCGCGCTGATTTTCGCGCCGGTCGGTGCGCTGGTGCCGGCGGCGCTGCGTGCGGTCGACAAAGGCGGGATCGTCGTCTGCGGCGGCATTCACATGAGCGACATCCCGGGCTTTCCGTACGCGTGGCTGTGGGGTGAGCGCCGCATCGCGTCGGTGGCCAACCTGACGCGTGCGGATGCAGTCGAATTCATGCGGATCGCGGACGCGATGCCGCTGCAGGTCGAAGCCGTGCGCTACGCGCTGACCGATGCCAACCGTGCACTCGACGACTTGCGCAGCGGGCGCGTGTCGGGTGCCGCCGTGCTGGGCATGCGCGGTTGATCTGCTCGACGGAGCCAGGCGGCGCGATCAGATTTGCCGCAGGCCTTCCGGATCGACGATCCGGATCTGCTTGCCCTGCGTCGCGACGAGCCCCTTGTGCTGGAACTTCGACAGCATGCGGCTGACCGTTTCGAGCTTCATCCCGAGATATTCGCCGATCTCGTCGCGCGTCATCCGCAGTACGAATTCCGCGGCCGAATAGCCGCGCGCCTTGAAGCGTGCGGAAAGATTCAGCAGGAACGCGGCCACGCGCTGTTCGGCGGTCATCGTGCCGAGCAGCAGCATCTGCGAGGATTCGCGCACGATCTCGCCCCCCATCATCTGATACACGTGATGCTGCATCGGCCGCACTTCGCGGCACATCTGCTCGAGCTGGCCGAACGGGATGATGCAGACCGTGCTGTCCTCGAGCGCGATCGCGTCGCCGTTGTGATGCCCGGTGTGCACGCCCTCGAGCCCGAGCGACTCGCCGACGAGCTGGAAGCCGGTGATCTGTTCGTCGCCGTCGCGATGCATGACGATGGTCTTGAACGACCCGGTTCGCACCGCATAGATGCTGTTGAACGTGTCGCCCGCGCGAAACAGCGTTTCGCCGCGCTTGACGTGGCGCGTGGTGCAGATCATCGCGTCGACGCGCGCGAACTCGTCAGGCGAAAGATCGGATGGCATGCAGACGGTACGCAATGCGCACGTCGAACAGCGGGACGCGGCGCGCTTGGGCTGATCCGCCGGCTGGACCGGATGCAGCGGGATGAACGGGCGTGACGGCATGGTCGTCGAGACTTCGGCACTGCTCTGCATGATCGGCTCCAGTTCGGGGCAGCGGCGGCTCGCCGTCGGGCGGAATCGCGCTGACCGTTGTATCGGCGGCCTTGGTCTCTGCCGCCTGACTGTCGGGAAGCCCCATCGGACGCGCAGGAAGACCGATACGCCGGTCTCGACGATGCTGCATTGGCTCCGGGAGGCACGCTGGGTTGCTTTTCTCGACGTGCAGTATGGATGTTGCGCGACGTCAAGAAAATCAGCGGGAATTGAAGTTGCGGTAGGCGAGAGGGAAGCCTTGTAGGGAGATTCCTACACGGGCATGGCAATTTGTCGCGATCGGCGCGGGCGTGCGCCGGACACGGATGACGGGCGTTGACCGGTGTCAAGGCAACGGTGCCCGTCAGGATCAGACTGGCTCGATGAACCGATCGAACCCGGACGGCAGCAGGGAGGCAACATGTACCAAAGGATCTTCGCGGCACTCGACGGCAGCCGCAGCGCGCGGCTCGCGCTCGACGAGGCGATTTCGCTCGCGCGCCATTCGGGCGGCCTGGTCATCGCCACATGCGTGGTATCGGATGCGCTCCGGCCGGCCGGCATCGACCGGGACAGCGGCCAGATCGACCAGCGCGACCCGGCCGGACTGGACGCGAACAACGCCGCGACCGCGGTCTCGGACGCGGAAGCCGCGTTTCGGCTGTCCGGCGTACGCGGCATCGCGCGCACGATCGATGCGTGTGGAGCGGACATTTCGGACGTGCTGGCGCGCGCCGCCGCCGAATGCGATGCGGACCTGATCGTGATGGGCACGCATGGTCGTCGCGGCTTGCGCCGTGCGTTGCTCGGCAGCGTTGCCGAATCGCTGGTGCGCATCGCGGATCGGCCGGTGCTGGTCGTGCGGGAAGGGCCGGGCGCGGGCGCGGACATGTCGTGACGGGCGTGACAACAAGCGGGCCGCCGCAAGCGGCTGCCCGCTTTCACGCGCTCAGTGGGACAGCAGAACCGGCACCGTCATCGTCTCGAGGATCGTGCGCGTCGCGCCGCCCAGCACGCGTTCGTGCATGCGGGCATGGCTGTACAGGCCCATCACCAGCAGATCCGCATGCACGTCGGTCACCCGGTTCAGCAGCATCGCGCCCGCGCTCACCGAGCGTTCGCGGGGCGTGGTGGAGAACGACGCGCGAATGCCGTGCCGTTCGAGATACGCGGCGACATCGACGCCCGCCGGCGTCTCGTCCGGATCGGGATGCGCGCGGGTGATCGTCTCGACGTGGACGAAGCGCGCACGGGCGAGCAATGGCAGCGCGTCGGCCGTCGCGCGGGCGGCCTCGCGTCCGCCGTCCCAGCCGATCAGCACGTTCTCGCCGAGCGTTCGCACGTCGCCCGCGTACGGGACGACGATCGCCGGCCGTCCGCTACCCATCACGACGTCCTCGACGAAATGACGCGCCACGTAGGTCATGCGGTCGTCGGGATCTTCCTGGCCCAGCACCAGCAGATCGGCATGGCGTGCATGCAGGATCGCGGCAGCGGTCACGTCGCCGGCGGGCGCCTGCCATTCGACGCTGCGTCCGGCACGCTCGGCGGCCATCAGGAATCGTTCTTCCGCATCCTTGCGTCGCTGCTCGCACAGGCGTTCGTAGACGGCTAGCTTGAGCGGCTCGTCAGGCCGCCGCAACGGCTCGAAGAGATCCTGGCAGACCGCGTAGAGGCCAATCAGGTGGGCATTCCAGCGTCCCGCGAGTTCGAGCGCGAGGTCGACGCGCGCGTGGCAGCGGTCGCTGTCGTCGAGATGGACGAGCAGGGTCTTGTAGCTCATGATGGCTCCTTTTCGGTTGATGCGGCGACGGTTCCGGCGGATGCCCCGGCCGCGCAACGCGCCGGGATCATCAGGACCGGACACGTGGCATGACGCAGCACGCGTTCGGCCACGCTGCCCAGCACGAGGCGGCGAAAGCCGCGCCGGCCGTGCGTGCCGAGCACGATCAGGTCGGCATCGATCTCGCCGGCGAAGCCGACGATCCGTTGCGCGACGTCTTCGCCCGCCGGCGCGACATTGCAGATCTGCGGCATGCCGGCCACGTCGCGCGCCTTCATGCGGGTTGCCGCGTCCGCCGTGACGCGCAGTCCTTCGTCGCGGAATGCATCGATCAGGATCGACGGATCGTATCCGGACGCGTCGTACGCCGGCACCAGGAAATCGACGACGTAGACAGGTGTCAGCCGTGCACGCGTCTGCGACGCGAGGTCCAGCGCGGCGTCGAGTGCGCGCGACGACGTATCGCTGCCGTCGAGCGCAACCAGAATGTTCGAATACATGACGTTTCCCTTGAGCGGATGCCGATGCAATCATCTTCGGCGCACGTGTGCCGATCGCGCTGATCTGGATCAACCGTCGCGGTTGCCGCGCAGTATGCGCACCGCCGCGCGCGCCGCGACCCATGCGTCGTTGGTCGGCTCGACAACCACCGTGACCGCGCTCGACGCAGACGACACCACATGTGCATGCGCGGCATTCGCGCGCGCGTCGAGCTCGATGCCGAGCCAGCCGAGCGACGTGCAGATCCGCTCGCGCAACGCCGCCGAGTGTTCGCCGATGCCGGCAGTGAAGGCCAGCATGTCGAGACCGCCGAGCAGGGCGGTCAGCGCACCCGCTTCACGCACGATGCGATGGACGTAGCGTCCACGTCGCGATCCGCGCGAGCACGGCGCGGTACGGATCGCCCGCGACGAACGGCAGCGAATCGTGCGGCGCCGCATCGAAGCGGATCGACGCGCCATTGCCGGTTGTGACCGCTTCACCGTCGTGCAGCGGCCGCCGCGCGGGATCGCCGTGCGGCGGATACGCAAAGACCGCGAACTTCACGCTCGACGAACCGGCATTGACGACGAGCAGCGCGAGCGTACGCATCGGACGGCTCAGTGCGACATCAGCACCGGCAGCGTCATCGACGCCAGCACCGTGCGCGTGGCGCCGCCCATCACGAGCTCGCGCCAGCGCGGATGGCCGTAGGCGCCCATCACGAGCAGGTCGGAACCCGTTTCGTAAGCGCGCGACAGCAACGTGTCGCCGACCGACGAGCCGTCACCGGTATCGATATCGAGCACGTTCACGTCACGTGCATGGCGCGCCAGCATCAGCGCGGCATCGGCGGCCGGAATGCGCGTGGCCGCGGCTTCCGAAGCGCCGTCGATCACCGCGGCGACCGTCGTGCGACCGGCATGTTCCAGAAAGGGCATCGCGTCGTGCGCGGCGCGGGTCGCTTCCCGGCCGCCGTCCCACGCGACGAGCACCCGTTCGCCGATCGACGGGAATTCACCGGTGTACGGCCAGAACAGCACCGGACGGCCCGCCGACAACACGAGATTTTCCGCAAACTGGTCGTCGATATAGGTCTCGGGGTCGTTGGGGTCGCTCTGGCCGGCTATCACGAGGTCGGCAAGGCGTGCGGCGCGCGGCACGGCCAGATTCGCGCGCTCGTCGGCACGTACCCAGGCTGCCGGCACTTTCGCGCGCGCCGTCTCCGCATGGAACAGCCGCTCCAGCGCGGCGCGCCGTTCGTCGCGCTGTTCGCGATGCGCGCGGAAATAATCGGCGGACCCCGCCATCACGTAGAACGAATGCGGTTCCGGCGTGTAGACCGCAAACAGGCCGGTCAGGTGCGCACCGAAGCGCCGGGCCATGCGCAACGCGAACTCGAGGCGCGAATGCGCGCGAGCGCTCGTATCGAGGTGCACGACCATGCTCTTGTAGCTCATCGGAATCGCTCCATCGACGGGTGATCCGCCAGTGCAATCCAGTCTACGAAGCAGGGTTTTAGCGGGCTTGACTCAGATCAACGGCACTCGTGCGCCGTGGCCGCACAGTAAAGCGGTCGCAATGCCGATCCCGGGCACGCGGGATGCGGCGTGATGCCGACCCATTGACTGGATCGAAAGAGGGGAGCCGATGAGCACGTACGCTTTCACGACACCGAACGACGTTGGCCGCGCGGGCTGCGATCTCGCGCTGCGGATGGTCGCGCTGAACCGCGACTGGCAGCACGAATGGCATGCTCTGGCTGGGCGGCGCATCGAGCGGGACCGCTCGGCGGTGCACCAACTGCAGCAGGCGCTGGCGGACACGAACGAGTGGACGGCCTTCGGCGAGGCAAACCGGCAGGTGATGCGCGACTATGCGATCGCGAGCGTCGCGATCTGGCAGGACGCCACCGAGCTGTGCATGCGAGCGCAGTACGAGGGCGCGGGCGTATGGCGTACCTGGTTGCGCGAATACGGCGCGGGCGCGCTGTCGCGTTTTCAGACCGACTGGCTGCCCGATCTGGGACGACTGGCGATGGTGAACGAGGCCAGCATGCCGTGGGCGGACTGGATGACGGCATTGGAGCACGGGATCGAGGACGCGGCTGGCGCGAGTGACGGTGCGCTGGTGGATCCCGAGCGTCTGAACGGGATGGCCGACGCACGGGAGAACGACCATGTGCGCTGATCGGGTCGCATTCGTCACGGGCGGCATGGGTGGCCTCGGCGCCGCGATCAGCCGTCGCCTGCACGAGGCCGGCATGACGGTGGCGGTGTCGCACACGGAAGGCAACGACCACGTCGCGACGTGGCTCACGCACGAACGCGAAGCGGGCCGCACATTCCATGCGTTCGCCGTCGACATCGCCGACTACGATTCGTGCCAGCACTGCGCGGCACGCGTGCTGGCCGAATTCGGGCACGTCGACGTGCTGGTCAACAACGCCGGCGTCACGCACGACGCCACGTTCGTGAAGATGACCAAGAGCATGTGGGATGCGGTGCTGCGCACCAATCTCGACGGCATCTTCAACATGACGAAGCCGTTCGTGCCGGGCATGATCGAAGCCGGTTTCGGGCGCATCGTGAATATCGGCTCGGTGAACGGTTCGCGTGGCGCATACGGGCAGGCGAACTACGCGGCCGCGAAGGCCGGCATCCACGGCTTCACGAAGGCGCTGGCGCTCGAGCTCGCGCGCCACGGCGTGACGGTCAATACGGTCGCGCCCGGTTACCTGGCGACCGCGATGCTCGAGTCGGTGCCGCAAGACGTACTCGATACGAAGATCCTGCCGCAGATTCCGGTCGGCCGCCTGGGCGATCCCGACGAAATCGCGGCGCTCGTCGCCTTCCTGTGTTCCGACGCGGGGGCGTTCGCGACCGGCGCGGAATTCGACGTCAATGGCGGGATGCACATGCGTTGAGGTCGTCCCACGCCACTGCCCGCCATACCCCCGAAGGAAGTCCCTTGGGAAAAGGCGGGGTTTCTCGGAGCAGAGTCTGATGAAAGCGTCCGTCACGCGCGCCCCGCGCGGGAACGAATCCATACGGCCATCGGGCGCGGGTGAGCCCAAGGCGGGCGCGCCCCAACGCGCGCAACGCGCGCGAGCCGGTACAACGCCCGCGGAACAATGGAACCGCGCGGCGCATGCGAACGTGGCAGCGATGACGTTCGGGCTGTCGCCCGTGTCGCTGGCGCTGGCCATGCTCGACTGGGGCGCGCATCTCGCGGTGTCGCCGGGAAAATGCTTCGATCTCGCGATGCAGGCGTGCCTGGCGGCCGGTGCACCGGCGGCAAACCAGTGCGAGGCCGAGGCCGGCGATCCGGACCCGACGGGCCTGGCGGTGCACGCGGGCCAAGCCGATCCGCGCTTTGCGGCGCCCGCGTGGGCCGGATGGCCGTTTCACGTGTACCGTGACAGCTTCCTGTCGATCCAGCGCTGGTGGCGCGACGCGACGCGCGGCGTGCCGGGCGTCGAGCGGCACCATGAGGAACTGGTCGGATTCGCTGTGCGACAGTGGCTCGACGCGTGCTCGCCGGGCAATTTCCTGGCGACCAATCCGGTCGTGCTCGACGCGACGATGTCCAGCGGCGGCGCGAATCTCGCGGCAGGCACCCTGAACTGGCTGGAGGATGCGAAGGCGCAGCTCGAGCGGGCCGGCGGCACGCATGCCCAGGACGCGCGACCGTATCTGCCGGGACGCGACGTGGCCATCACGCCGGGCCGCGTCGTGTGGCGCAACGCGTTGTGCGAACTGTTGCAGTACGAGCCGACGACGGCGCGGGTCGCGAGCGAGCCGATCCTGATCGTGCCGTCGTGGATCATGAAGTACTACATCCTCGATCTGCAGCCGCACAATTCGCTGATCCGTTTCCTGGTCGATGCCGGCTACACCGTGTTTGCGGTGTCTTGGCGCAACCCGGGTGCGGAGGCGCGCGACCTCGGGCTCGACGACTATCTGCGCGACGGGTGCATGGCGGCGCTCGATGCCGCCCGTTCGGTCTGCGGGGAAGCCGTTCACGCGGTCGGCTATTGTCTCGGCGGCACGCTGCTGGCGATCGTTGCGGCGGCGCTCGCGCGCGACGGGCGGCAGCGCGAAGCACTGCGGTCCATCACGTTGCTGGCGGCCCAGACCGATTTCAGCGAACCCGGCGAACTCGGCCTATTCATCGACGCGAGCGAATTGTCCGCGCTCGATGCGCTGATGTGGCGGCAGGGCTACCTGGACGGCGCGCAGATGTCCGCCGCGTTCCAGCTGCTGAATGCGCGCGACCTGATCTGGTCGCGGATGATGAGCGAATACCTGCTCGGCACGCGCACGAAGCCGAACGACCTGATGTCCTGGAATGCGGACACCACGCGCATGCCGTATCGCATGCATTCGGAATACCTGACGCGGCTCTTTCTCGACAACGATCTCGCGGTCGGCCGCTACTGCGTCGACGGGCGGCCGGTCGCGTTGTCGGATATCGACGTGCCGACGTTCGTGGTCGGCACCGAGCGCGATCACGTGTCGCCGTGGGGCTCCGTCTACAAGCTCCATCTGCTCACGCACCACGCGCTGACCTTCGTGCTGACATCGGGCGGCCACAACGCGGGCATCGTGTCGGAACCCGGTCATCCGGGACGCCACTACCGCCGCGCGACCCGCAAGCCCGGCGCGCCGTATCGCAGCCGGCACGACTTCGTACGGGAAACGGCGGCGGTCGACGGATCGTGGTGGACATGCTGGCGCGACTGGCTGCACGAGCATTCGTCGGGCGACGTGCCGGCCCGCACGCCAGCCGCCGGACTCGGCGCGGCGCCCGGCACCTACGTGCTCGAAACTTGACGTCCTCACCCGCCTAAAGGCAGGTGATTCCCACACCTGGCGATGCACGTCCGCATCGGAGAATGTTCAGCGCAGCGTTGGTATCTCGATCATGCTCGACACCACATTCACTACAGGCCCACTCTCTCATTCGCAGTCCCGCGATACCTTTCGGCCGCGTCGTGCTGTCTTTCGACCCGCACGCCGAACAGGACTGGGTGGAACCGCTTTCGTCCACTTCCTCGAACGTGGCCCCGTGCGCGATCGCTTTGTAGCGGAGCTTGTTTCGGAAGGACGACCAGGATGCGTCGTAGACGCTCTTCGCCATCCTGGTTCTGGCAAGTTTGACGGCAGACACATTGCCGACCGCGATGTAATCGAAACGCCGCACCAGATCGAGCGCGAGCTTGTGCTGAAAATCGGCACGGGCATTCGTCACCTTGGCGTGCAGCTTCGCGATATGGCGTTTGTGCTTTCGCGCCCGTTGCGCTTTCGCCAGTTTCTCCGCCGCGCGTCGGCCGAATCGGTCATTAAGCAGCTTCTCGCCGGTCGAAAGTGTGGCGAAGTCTTTCAAGCCGAGATCGATACCGACACCCGAACGGATCGGGCGGCCCTGAACATCGGGCATCTTGAGAAACCAGTTGCCGCGCGCATCCTGCGCAAAGTTGGTCCCATCCTTGATTTTGCCTTCGGGAAGCGCCCGGCTGTGGAATACCCGAAACGTGTTGCCGGCGAAACGGAACGCGTCACCCTCACGCTTCAGGTCGCGACCCTTCAGCGGCACCCAGCCCAGCGATTTCCTGCCGCGATAGCGCAGGTAAGGGCGCCGGTGCTGACTGCGCGACTTCGCATATTGCTCGCACGTCGCGTTGATCGTGCCGGAGTGGATGCCGAGCGCCTTGCTGCTCCCCGTCGTCAGCACGTTCAGATCGAATCCCGTCGGTCACTTCTTGCTCCACTTGAGCGCGTGCTTCTGCGTGTCGTTGCAGAAGTTCCAGACGTAGTTCACCGCACGGCTCTGCTTGTTGAGCAGTCCGTTGAGCGACTTCACGCGGTAGCGGTAGACAAGGATCATGCCGGTGATCCTAACCCGTGGAAGAAGCTGCCTGTCAACAGCACCCCTTTTCCTTCCCACCATCAATGGCGGGGTTTCTCGGAGCAAATTCTGATGAACGGCAATCCGTATGCCGAGGCGGCCGACGGCGCGCGCCTGCCCGGCCTGCTGCCGCGGCCGGCATTACCGCCTGACGCGACTGCGCCGCTATCGCGCCCTCGACGCCGGATTCAGCTGCGCGACGAACGCGACGATGCCTGAAACCAGCGTGACGATCGCGTACGGGACGATACGCTCGTCGACCAGCATCGCATGTACGACACCCAGCAGCGATGCGAGGGCGATGAACACGCAGGCCGTCGCAAGCGCGCTTCGGTATTGCGGTCGGATCATGATGTTCTCCCGGGAAGGCGGCCGCCGATGACAGGCTTGCCGCAAGCGAAGATGCCGCTGCTTGCGCAGGACATGGCGTCATGATCGCGTGCCGGGCTCCCGCACGGTTGATCTGTATCAACGGACACATCCTGATCGCGCCCCCGATGCGCCGTGCGCCGGTCGCCCCGCCGGCGGGAGTCTGCGCGCGGCGGAGCCGACCGCCGGAAGCCCATTCCGAAGCCCGAGTTGAAAAGGGCGCCCCCGGTGCGGCGACAACGCACCCGCGACGCTGCGCGATTCGGGTAAAGTGCCGCTGAACTTGCCGGCTCGACGTTACTAGACGACCGGTCTAATCGTTGCTAAGATACGCCATCATGAATGCATCTTCAGGCGCGGAAGTCCGCCAGCACATCCTGAATACCGCGAAGCCGATCATGCTCCACAAGGGGTTCTCGGCGGTCGGTCTGAACGAGATTCTCGCCGCGGCGGGCATCCCGAAGGGCTCGTTCTACCATTACTTCGGCTCGAAGGAAGCATTCGGCGAGGCGCTGCTCGAGTCGTATTTCGAAGGCTATCTCGCGCATCTCGACAACCTCCTCAAGCATCCGGCCGGCACGGGCGCGCAGCGCCTGATGACGTACTGGGGCAACTGGCTGCACACGCAATGCGCGGACGATCCGGAAGGCAAGTGCCTCGCGGTGAAGCTCGGCGCCGAGGTGTCCGACTTGTCGGAGGCGATGCGCGCGGTCCTGCGGCGCGGCACCAGTCAGATCATCGAGCGGCTCGCGGGCGGCATCGAGGCCGGGCTGGCCGACGGTTCGCTGAGCGGCGTCGACGATCCCGCACATGCGGCCGCGATCCTGTATGAGCTGTGGCTTGGCGCAACGCTGCTGGAGAAGATTCACCGCAACCGCCAGCCGCTCGAGCGCGCGATGCTCGAAACACGTCGGATGCTGAACCTGCCGCCCGTCGAGCCAGACGGAGCGCAGTCATAATCCGGGCGCGCAGCGGCGCGCCTTGTTTTTACGTGAGCACTAGACGACTGGTCTACTCAGCCGGGAGTCCGATTGCTTGACCCGCCAGGGCCGCGGCTGCGCCGGCTGATTCGCCGGCACGGCCGCGGCCTCCCGCATCACGGTTGTCGAACGTTGATCCGATCGTGCCCGTGGCACATCCATTCCTGTTGACGGAGGTTCCCATGCCGCAAAACAACACAGCAAACCGCAGAATCGTCCTGAACGCGCGTCCGGTCGGCGCACCTACCCCGAACGACTTTCGCACGGAGACCGCCGACGTGCCGGTGCCCGGCGCCGGACAGGTGCTGTTGCGCACGGTCTGGCTGTCGCTCGATCCGTACATGCGCGGCCGCATGAGCGACGCGCCGTCGTATGCGCCGCCGGTCGAGCTCGGCGGCGTGATGGTGGGCGGCACGGTCAGCCGCGTCGTCGCATCGAACCTGCCCGCGTATCGCGAAGGCGACCTGGTCGTCGCGGGCGGTGGCTGGCAGGACTACGCGTTGTCCGACGGCAGCGATCTCATTGCGCTCGGCCGCGACTTCGCGCATCCGTCGTATGCGCTCGGCGTGCTCGGCATGCCGGGGTTCACCGCGTACACCGGATTGCTGAAGATCGGCGAGCCGAAGGCCGGCGAAACCGTGGTCGTGGCCGCCGCGAGCGGGGCGGTCGGATCGGTGGTCGGCCAGATCGCGAAGCTGAAGGGCTGCCGCGTGGTTGGCATCGCGGGCGGCGCCGACAAGGTCGCGTACGTGAAGGACACGCTCGGCTTCGACGCGTGCATCGATCATCGCGATCCGCAGTTCGCGGCCAAGCTGAAGGAAGCCTGCCCGAACGGCATCGACGTCTATTTCGAGAACGTCGGCGGTGCCGTGTTCGATGCGGTGTGGCCGCTGCTCAACGAGCATGCGCGCGTGCCGGTGTGCGGCATCATCGCGCATTACAACGACGCGGCGTACGACGACACCGCGGTGTCGAGCGGCCGTGACCGCGTGCCGGCGCTGATGGGGACCATCCTGCGCAAGCGCATCCGGATGCAGGGTTTCATCATTCTCGATCATTATGCGACGGGCTATGCGCCGTTCCTGAAGGAGATGAGCGAGTGGGTCGCGCAGGGCAAGGTGAAGACGCTCGAGGACGTGATCCCCGAGCTCGCCGATGCGCCGAATGCGCTGATCGGCTTGCTCGCCGGCAAGAACTTCGGCAAGGTCGTCGTGCGCGTCGGCCCGGACGAACTGGCCTGAGGCGACGCGTCCGTCTGCACGCTGGCGTCACCGGATGCCGGCTTATGGCATGCTCGATCCCGTTTCCCAAGGAGTGAAAAACATGGCGCTTTATGTGATGGCATCGGTATTTCCGAAACCCGAACACGCGCAGGCCGTCGAAGCCGAATTGCGCAGCATGGTCACGGCGACCCGTGCCGAACCCGGCAATCGCCGCTACGACCTGTTCCGCGAACAGGACGGCTCGCCGGCGCTGCACCTGTTCGAGATCTACGACGACCAGGCCGCGTTCGACGCGCACGTCGCGAGCCCGCACTTCACCGCGTTTCGCATCAAGTCGGCCGAATGGTTCTCGGCACCGCCCGTGATCAAGGTGCTGTCGGGCATCGACGCGGCCGAATAACCCGCGCGGAACCCCCGCCGCGGCTCGCCCCACCCGGGCCGCGCGGCAGCCGCCGTGCGCTGCGCGGCGGCGATGAACAATCCGGCGCGCCGGTCGCGCCGCTTCCCCAATACACCGGCCCCGGAGGCTGAATGGTCACCCTCAATATCAACGGCGAGAGCCGCACCGTCGACGCCCCCGACGACATGCCCCTGCTATGGGTCCTGCGCGACGTCGTCGGCCTGACCGGCACGAAATTCGGCTGCGGAATCGCGCAATGCGGCGCGTGCACCGTGCATCTCGACGGCGTCGCCGCGCGCTCGTGCGTGCTGCCGGTCGCGGCCGTCGCGGGCCGCAAGATCACGACGATCGAAGCCGTCGGCGCGACGCCGGCCGGTCAGAAGGTTCAGGACGCATGGCGCGAGCTGGACGTCGTCCAGTGCGGCTACTGCCAGTCCGGGCAGGTGATGGCGGCCACGGCGCTGATCGCGTCGAACCCGACGCCGACCGATGCCGACATCGACGCGGCGATGGCCGGCAACATCTGCCGCTGCGGCACGTACAACCGGATTCGCGCGGCCGTGAAGCACGCCGCGAAGGGGAACTGACATGTCGCGAGGACTGATCGAAGCAGGTCGGGCCGGCGCGGGCGTGTCGCGCCGTTCGTTTCTCAAGGTGGGCATGTCGCTCGGCGCGGCGGCGGGCGGCGGCCTGCTGCTCGGCTTCAGCATGCCGGCGGCCGGCGATGACGCGCGGCGCTCGGTGATCGGCGGCGATGCGGACGAAAACGCGCGTGCCGGCGTATTCGCGCCGAACGCGTTCGTGCAGATCGACCGCGGCGGCAAGGTCACGCTGGTGATGCCGAAAGTGGAAATGGGCCAGGGCGTCTACACGGCGCTGCCGATGCTGATCGCCGAGGAACTCGAGGTGCCGCTGTCGAACGTCACGCTCGACCATGCGCCGCCGAACGAGAAGCTGTTCCTCGATCCGCTGCTCGGCGGCCAGTTGACGGGCGGCTCGACGTCGGTGCGCTACGCGTGGGAACCGCTGCGCCGCGCGGGCGCGACCGCGCGCACGCTGCTGGTTGCCGCGGCCGCCAAGCAATGGAACGTCGATCCGGCCACCTGCCGCGCGCAAAACGGCGAAGTGCAGCACCCGCCGAGCGGCCGGCGCGCATCGTACGGCCAGCTCGCCGATGCCGCGTCGAAGCTGCCGGTGCCGAAAGACGTCGCGTTGAAGCAGCCGGCCGATTTCAAGCTGATCGGCAAGCCGGTGAAGCGGCTCGATTCGCCGGAGAAGGTCGACGGCACCGCGCAGTTCGGGCTCGACGTGCGCCTGCCCGGCATGCTGTACGCGGTGATCGTGAACAGCCCGGTGTTCGGCGGCACGGTTGCGAGCGTCGACGATACGGCTGCGAGGAAGATTCCCGGCGTGCGCCAGGTGGTGCGCGTCGACAACGCGGTCGCGGTGGTCGGCGATCATACGTGGGCCGCGAAGCGCGGCGCGTCGGCGCTCGTCGTCAAATGGAACGAAGGCGCGGACGCGAAGGTGTCGACGAAGGACATCGTCGCCGATCTCGCGCAGGCCGCGGCGCACGGCAAGGGTGCCGTCGCGCGCAAGGAAGGCGACGTCGGCCGCGCGTTCGCGAACGCGAAGACGCGCGTCGATGCCGTTTATGAGCAACCATTCCTCGCGCACGCCACGATGGAACCCGTGAACTGCACGGTCCAGGTGCGCGCCGACGGCTGCGAGATCTGGGTCGGCACGCAGGTGCCGACGCGGGCGCGCGATACGGTGCAGCAACTCACGGGGCTGGCGCCCGAGAAGATTGTCGTGCACAACCATTTGCTCGGCGGCGGCTTTGGCCGGCGGCTCGAGACGGACATGATCGGACAGGCCGTGAAGGTCGCCAAGCAGGTCAACGCGCCCGTGAAGGTCGTGTGGACGCGCGAGGAAGACATCCAGCACGACATGTACCGGCCGTACTACTACGACCGGATCTCGGCCGGCCTCGACGCGAACGGCAAGCCGGTCGCATGGCAGCACCGGATCGTCGGCTCGTCGATCATCGCGCGTTTCGCGCCGCCCGCGTTCAAGGACGGCGTCGACCCCGACGCGGTCGAGGTTGCGGCCGAATTGCCGTACGACCTGCCGAACCAGCTCGTCGACTACGTGCGGCAGGAGCCGCGGCACATTCCGACCGCGTTCTGGCGCGGCGTCGGCCCGACGCGCAGCACGTTCGTCGTCGAGAGCTTCATCGACGAACTGGCGACGCAAACCAAGACCGATCCGGTGCAATACCGCCGCGCGCTGCTCGACAAGACGCCGCGTGCGCGCAACGTGCTCGACGTCGCGACGAAGGCGGCCGGCTGGGGCACGCCGCTGCCGAAGGGGCAAGGGCGCGGCGTGTCGGTGATGCACGCGTTCGGCAGCTTCTTCTCGATCGTCATCGACGTCGCGGTGGAGGAGGGCGAAGTGCAGGTCAAGCGCGTCGTGTGCGCGGTCGACTGCGGGATGGCCGTGAATCCGAGCACGATCGAGGCGCAGGTGCAGGGCGGCATCATCTTCGGGATCACCGGCGCGCTGTATGGCGAGATCACGATCGAGGACGGCCGCGTCGTGCAGAGCAACTTCACCGACTACCGGATGATGCGCATCAACGAAACGCCGCCGATCGAGGTTCATCTCGTGAAGAGCGCCGAGGCGCCGGGCGGAATCGGCGAACCGGGCACCGCTGCGACCGCGGCGGCCTTGTCGAACGCGATCTTCGCGGCGACCGGCAAGCGGCTGCGCAAGCTGCCGGTCGGCAATCAGCTGAAGACGGCCTGAGGGGAGGGACGAACCATGCGAAACCTGAACCTGAACCTGAACCTCAACCTGAACCGCTCGAATCGTGTCGCGCGTACGTTCGGCGCATCGTTGATCGCGCTGTCCGCGCTGACGGCCGGCACCGCGGCGCATGCCGCGCAAACGGCGCCGGCAGACAGCGCACTGGTCGCACGCGGCGCGTATCTCGCGAAGGCGGGCGACTGCGTGGCGTGCCACACCGCGCCGCGCGGCGCGCCGTTCGCCGGCGGCCTGAAGATGGTCACGCCGATGGGCGCGATCTATACGACCAACATCACGCCCGACCCGGAAACCGGCATCGGCGGCTATACGGAAGCCGAGTTCGCGGGCGCGCTGCGCGCGGGTGTCGCGAAGGACGGCCATCACCTGTATCCGGCGATGCCTTATCCGTCGTACGCGAAGCTGCGCGATGATGACGTGAAGGCGCTGTATGCGTACTTCATGCACGGCGTCGAGCCGGTGAAGCAGGCGAACCGTGCGTCCGAGATTCCGTGGCCGCTCGGCATGCGCTGGCCGCTGGCACTGTGGAACGCGGTGTTCCTCGACACGAAGCCGTACGCCGACAAGCCGACCAAGGACGCGACGTGGAACCGCGGCGCGTATCTCGTGCAGGGGCTCGGGCATTGCGGGTCGTGCCATACGCCGCGCGGCGTCGGCTTCCAGGAGAAGGCGCTGGACGAAGGCGGGGCGGCGTTCCTGTCGGGCGCGCCGATCGACAACTGGTTCGCGTCGAACCTGACCGGCGAGCACAATACGGGGCTCGGCCGCTGGAACGAGGCCGACGTCGCGCAGTTCCTGAAGACCGGCGCGAATCAACACGCGACCGCGTTCGGTTCGATGGTCAGCGTGATCAACCACAGCACGCAGGAATTGACCGACGGCGATCTGACGGCGATTTCCCGTTACCTGAAGTCGCTGCCGGCGGCGGGCGGCACGGGCGCGCCGCCTTACCGTTACGATCCCAAGGCGACGCAGGTCGTGCTTGGCCGGCCGGCGAACGATCCGGGCGCAAAGGTGTATAACGCTTACTGCCTGCATTGCCATGGCGTGGACGGCCGCGGCTACGCGCCGCTGCTCGCGCCGCTCGCCGGCAACCCGAACGTGCTCGAGGCCGATGCATCGTCGCTGATCAACGTGACGCTGAACGGCAGCGAGTCGCTCGTGATCGGCGGCGTGCCGTCCGCGTATCCGATGCCGGCGTTCTCGAACCAGTTGAACGACCGGCAGATCGCCGACGTGCTGACGTTCATGCGCGCCGGCTGGAGCAACGGTGCGCCGGCCGTGCAGCCGGCGGACGTCGCGAAACTCCGCAAGGCGACGGCGGTCACGCGCTGAGCGCGGCCGACCGTGGCGGATGACGACGGGCATGCGTGCCGCTTGTCCGTCGTCGAACATTGCCGGGTGCATCGCGCCCGGCAACGCAGCGCTTTCTGTCAACCGGCGCGCGGCCATTCGCGGCAGCGCGCGTTTTATCGACGCAAAGTAGGGGTGTGTGGATGGCTAACGTGACTTATACGGATACGCAACTGCTGATCGACGGCGAGTGGGTCGACGCCGCGAGCGGCAAGACGATCGACGTCGTGAACCCGGCGACGGGCAAGGCGATCGGCAAGGTGGCCCACGCGGGCATCGCCGATCTCGACCGTGCGCTGGCTGCGGCGCAGCGCGGTTTCGAAGCATGGCGCAAGGTGCCGGCGCACGAGCGCGCGGCGACGATGCGCAAGGCCGCGGCGCTGGTGCGCGAGCGCGCCGACACGATCGCTCAGTTGATGACGCAGGAGCAGGGCAAGCCGCTGACGGAAGCGCGTGTCGAAGTGCTGTCGGCAGCCGACATCATCGAATGGTTCGCGGACGAAGGCCGCCGCGTGTATGGCCGGATCGTGCCGCCGCGCAATCTCGGCGCGCAGCAAATGGTCGTGAAGGAGCCGGTAGGCCCGGTCGCGGCGTTTACGCCGTGGAATTTCCCGGTCAACCAGGTCGTGCGCAAGCTGAGCGCCGCGCTCGCGACCGGCTGCTCGTTCCTCGTGAAGGCGCCGGAAGAAACCCCGGCATCGCCGGCCGCGCTGCTGCGCGCGTTCGTCGATGCGGGCGTGCCGGCCGGCGTGATCGGCCTCGTGTACGGCGATCCGGCGGAAATCTCGTCGTACCTGATTGCGCACCCGGTGATCCGCAAGGTGACGTTCACGGGCTCGACGCCCGTCGGCAAGCAGCTCGCCGCGCTCGCAGGCCAGCACATGAAGCGCGCGACCATGGAGCTGGGCGGCCACGCGCCGGTGATTGTCGCCGAGGATGCGGACGTCGCGCTGGCGGTGAAGGCTGCCGGTGGCGCGAAGTTCCGCAACGCGGGCCAGGTGTGCATTTCGCCGACGCGTTTTCTCGTGCACAACAGCATCCGCGATGAATTCACGCGCGCGCTGGTGCGGCACGCAGAAGGGCTGAAGATCGGTAACGGCCTCGAGGAAGGCACGACGCTCGGCGCGCTGGCGAACCCGCGCCGGCTGACCGCGATGGCGTCGGTCGTCGAGAACGCGCGCAAGGTCGGCGCGAGCATCGAGACCGGCGGCGAACGGATCGGCTCGGAAGGCAACTTCTTCGCGCCGACCGTGATCGCGAACGTGCCGCTCGAAGCCGACGTGTTCAACAACGAGCCGTTCGGTCCGGTCGCGGCGATTCGCGGCTTCGACAAGCTCGAGGACGCGATCGCGGAAGCGAACCGTCTGCCGTTCGGGCTGGCAGGCTACGCGTTCACGCGTTCGTTCGCGAACGTGCACCTGCTGACGCAGCGCCTGGAAGTCGGGATGCTGTGGATCAACCAGCCCGCGACGCCGTGGCCGGAAATGCCGTTCGGCGGCGTGAAGGATTCGGGCTACGGGTCGGAAGGCGGACCGGAAGCGCTGGAGCCGTACCTCGTCACGAAATCGGTGACGGTGATGGCGGTCTGACGACCGTTCGAGCGCGTGCGTGCCGCTGGTTGTGCGGCGCGCACGGCGCGTTGTGTTGCCGGAGGCCGGGCGGTTTGCCCGGCTTTGTTTTTTCTTCGTTCGGGGTTGTAGGACGGATGGGCATCGGGATGATCCTGGCGCGGCCATGTCTCCACGCGAATTTGATTTTACATAACGTGAATTGCTGCGACCCCATTTTCTTGATGGGTCGCGGCTTGAGCGGAAGAGGGCGTCACAAAATTTGTGACACCAGTGAATAGGGCGGCAGTGAGAGTCATGCTTGCCAGCTTCGGGAGAAAGCGCTCCCATACGGAATGCTCGCCAACCTTCTCCGCCCGATCCATGTCGGCCGCCATGATAACCGGCAGGGGATTATCCATATTCAATGCTTCAGCAACGCGTAGACACGTCTCGTTGTCCATAAACCGCTTGCCTGTCCGGTAATTGCTGACGGTGTTTTGTGCAATTCCAAGGTATTCCGCCAGCTTTCGGTCATTCTTTAAGCCGCGTAGCTCCATAACAGCATCCAAGTATTTGGCGCTTTTCATCTGAAAGTCCTTGTCAAATATCTCACGTGTGATTACTATCCCACGTGAGATTATCTCAGCCGGGATTTTCCAGCAGTCTAGCAGGGTGCCGGGAAAGGTAAACCCCCGCGCTGATGGGGCCAGTTCACAACCAAACGGGGGTAGGTGGTGCCGAAATACCAAGTTCATGCCTACACGCAGTGCGGCCACAACCGCGTTGCCGTCATCGATGTCAGTGCACGAAGCGCCGAAAGCGCTCGTGAAAAGGCCCGCGCAAAGCTGCTGCGGGATGGTCGTAAGCCCGACCTCTGCACGTTGGTTCCCGTCGCGGTCGGCGCATCGTCGGACACGCTGACGCGTTTTCTCTAGATCGCACTAGATCACGTTGAGGAAATCTGCGGTCGCTAAAGCAGAAGCGGCGCAGACAACCAGTGATGTTTTTGTGTAGCTCAATCGCCATGCGGAGATCCCGATGATCCAGCCAATAGTGATAAGGATTCCGTGGGCGACTACGCGGACGAGTGGTGAAAGATCGATTGGATTCATGTTCCTGGAGTGATTGAAGTGAGCGAGGCAGAAGCAAGTCGTTTCGTGTTCTTGGTCGTGCTTCTCATAGCGGTTTCAACCGTCTTGGGATGCCAGCTCAACGGCCTGTTGGATGCCTTCATTCGTCGGATTCGGATGCGTTTTGCGAGAAGGCGAGGCAAATTATAAGGAGAGTTCCGATTCGACCTCGGTTTTTCGTTTGTGATGTTCCCCGCAGTCCACCGCACTACAACTCACCCTCGGATAGTGCGGTGTTTTGTGGACGGCTGACTTAGCGTCCACCTTTTTCGTTTAGCGCGTTCGTCGCGCATGCATCCGGAGTCGAAATGGCTCCGCTCAACGTGAATAGCAGTCCTAAACCAAGGAACGACGATGGCAAAGCAAAAGTTGACGATTCTGCAAGTGGTCGCGCGCAGCGGTATCTCGAAGCGCACCAACCAGCCGTGGGAAATCCACACGGCGCAATGCGTGCTGGAGCAGGAGAGCAGTGACGGCAAGCAGATTCTCGTCGGCACGATCAACCTGCCGAATGCGCTGAAAGACTCCCCGGCTGGCGAGTATCTCGCGGAATTCGCGCTTCAACAGTCGATGGAAGGCAAGTTGGAGCCGCGCATCGTCTCGCTCGTTCCGTTCGGCCGACCGACCGCGAAACCGGCGGCGAACGCTACCGCATAGCCCGTCATGGGCAACCGGTCGTTCGAAGCTGGCCCGCCCGAACGGCCCCATACACCCGGGCCAGAACCTGAGAGAGAAAGAAAATGAAGAAGCAGATTGCAGTAGCAGCTACGGCGGTCGCAAGCGTGGGCGCATTCGCGGCGGACGCGGGTACGCCGACGATGGACGTGACGTCGGTCGTGACCGCCATCAATGGCATTGGCCCGAACATCGTTCTCGTCGGCGGTGCGGTGCTCGCGCTGGCGGCGGTGACGTTCGGTTACCGCACGGTGCGCAGCTTCATCGGTCGCTGATCGAGCGGCGCGATAGGCCCCCGGTATGCCTTGGCGCGCCGGGGGCTTTTTCATTGGAGAGGACATGGCGCAGGGTATCGACGTAGTGGTGTGCGGCGCTGCCTCAGGTTCGGCGGTGACTGGCGCTCAAGTGCCGTGCACGTTGTCGGACGGTTCGCCGGGTGTTCAGCAGGTCGCGCACCTCACGCTAGTCAATGATGGGGCGACGAGCGGCGCGCCTGTCTCGGGTGGCATCGAAGCGGGTATGGCGGTCGGTAGCGCGGTGCTTCTGGTGCTGGCGGTCGCGTTCGGCCTGCGCGCGATGCGGCGCTTCGTGGATTCCGCTTCGGAGAGTTAATCGTGATCCAGTACTACATCGAATTCGCGGTGACTGTCGTCACCTTGTACACGGCCGGTTTGATCTTGATGTCATGAGGCTGATTCACCTTCTCATCGTGGCGCTGCTGTTCGCTTCGCTGGCGACGGCGAATGCGGCTGGTCCGGCACCGGCACCTAAGGCGCTTGTCCGCTTTGACACGCGCGGGAATGTCGTGATGGAGCCGGGTACGACTGCCAAACCGGCGGGGCCGCTCGACCGCATCGTTGAGGCGACTGAAGCGACTACGCCACTTGATCGCGTTGTGGTTGAGACGGAATCGCGTTCTGCGATGCAGTTATCGGGCGTGATTGCCGCGACTGAGGCGAAGCGGGGCTATGACGTCTTGGGCGCGGTGGCTGAGGCGACGGTGAAGCATATAAACACGATCACCGGCGTGGGCGGGGCGATGGCGGGCGGTGTGACGACAGCCGCTTGCGCGTTGGGAAGTGGATTTTTCGGTGTTGCCGCGTGTGCTGCGATCGGCTCGGTGGTTGGCACGTCTGTACAGATTGCGCTTGGTGGCTTGATCCGCTGGCTGTTTCCGACCACGCCGTCGACGAACGTGTCGACGTCTTCGGATCCCCGGGCTGGAAAGCTCGTCAAAGGACAACCTGCGTGGGTTGCGAGCAATTGCGGTGGTGGGATTGCGGTTCAGGGCGCCACCATTAAGTTGGTGCAGCAGGCATGCATGCAGAATAGCTATAAGAGCTTTGCGAATGTGGGGCTGCCGAATGTGCACTATCAGGACCTCGGTTGTGATGAGGCGAAGGGCACTTGCACAATTCGGCGCTACGGGGTGTCGGATCCCGATCCGTTGGAATACACGTTTGTTGTCCTTCCGAGGGCTTCTACCATTTCGTGCGATTCTGGAATGGCAGTCTCGGACTCATGTATCTCGCCGGGTCCTACGGGACCTACGGAGCAGATTTCCGTAGAGTCGGCGGTCGAGCAATTGCCTAAAAGCGATCTCGCTGCGCCGGTGAACCCGAAGATTGTCGCGGCGCTGGCTAACGAGCTGTGGAAGCAGGCAAGCGCCCAGCCCGGTTATCAGGGCGTGCCGTACGATCCGACATACCCGGTTACCGAGGACGATGTGAATGCTTGGAATCAGCGGAATCCCCAGTGGGTTCCGAACGTAGGCGAGTTCTCGTCCGTGAGTCCGGGTGCTGGCGGTGGATCGATGGGATTTCCGGTGCCGAACGGTAATCCGGGCGCTGGTACGAGTCCCGGCACCGGCACGAACCCCGGCACCGGTACGAACCCCGGCACCGGCACGAACCCCGGCACCGGCACGAACCCCGGCACCGGCACGAATCCCGGCACCGGCACGAACCCCGGCAGCGGTACGAATCCCGGCAGCGGTACGAATCCCGGCAGCGGTACGAATCCCGGTACCGGCACGAACCCCGGCACAGGTACGGACCCCGGCACCGGCACGAACCCCGGCACCGGCACTAATCCCGGAGACGGTGGGAAGCCGCAACCGTCGCCCGATCTATGCGCCTTGCATCCTGACGCGTCCGGTTGCGCACCACTCGGTAGTGCGAATGATGTTGCCGTGAAGCGCGATTCGAAAGGCGTTTCTTTGTCGCCGATCTCGATCGGCCTGAACAGCGGCGTTTGCCCGCAACCTTACGAAGTCGATGTGTTCGGCGGGCATCTCTCGTTCAGCTATCAACCGATCTGCGATCTAGCGGTGCGGCTGCGGCCGTTGGTGCTCATGTTGTCGGCGCTCGGCGCGGGTCTGATCTTCGTTATGGGGCTTATGGCATGAGTTGGGCGACCTTGCTTGTATCGCTGGTTGGTCCGATCGTCACGCGCGTATTGGCGGCGCTCGGGATCGGCTTCCTGACCGTAACCGGCATCGATTTGGCGCTGAATCAGGTCATCCAGTGGATGACGGCGAGCGTCGGTGGATTGGCCGCCGATATCGCGAACGTGCTTGCGCTCGGCGGCGTCGGCGACGGCATCGCTTATGTGCTCGGCGGCTTGTCCGCGCGCGTGTCGTTCTACCTGCTCACGTCCACAACGAAAATGGTGTTCAGCAAATGATCACGCTGATTACGGGTGTGCCGGGTAGTGGCAAGACGTTGTATGCGGTGTGGCTCCTGACGAAGCTGGCAAAGGGGCGTCGCGTGTTGGTGGATGGCATTCGCGATCTCGCCGTCGAGCACGTCGAGATTGATGAACCGTGGTTGCGGCAATGGCATGTGAACGCACAGGCTCATGACCTGATCGTCATCGATGAGGCGCAGCGCATTTACCCGCCGACGACGGCGAGTCAAAAGCCGACGCCGGACGTCGAGCAACTGCACGTTCATCGGCATATGGGCGTGGACTTCATCATAATCACGCAGCATCCGCAGCGGATCAGCAAGACAGTGCGCGATCTCGTCGGCCGACACGTTCATGTGCGCAACCTGTTCGGCCTCAAGCGCGCGATGCTGTACGAATGGGATCACTGCCATAACCCGAGCAGCTTGAAGGACGCCGTGAAGCGCCAATGGTCCTATCCGCGCGAGGTGTTCAAGCTCTATACCAGTGCGGAAGTGCATACGAAGAAACAGGCGGTCGTACCGAAAGCGCTGTTCGTTATACCGGTCGCATTGGTCGTGTTCATCGTGCTGGCCGTGAAGATTTATCACAAGACGCATGAGGGCTTCGGCGTCGCGCCGGAAGCGACGGTAGCCGGGCCGGTTGCGTCATCGCAACCTGCGACTGCGCCGCGTCCCGCTGATGCGAACAAGTCGGCTGAGTGGCGGGTAGCAGGACGCTACGCGGTGTCCGGGATGTCCTTTGTCGTGGTGGTCGCGGCGGACGGCCGGTTGCGTGCGGTTCCATCGTCCGAATTTCGCGGCGAGGGCGTGCGGCTGGTTGGCGATGTGGACGGCAAGACGGCAAGCGGGTGGACTGGCGTGCAAGGTGGAAAAACAGAACAAAACGGGGGTATGCGATGAGGCGATGTGCTGCGCTGCTTGGCGCGTTGATGCTGTCGAGTGGTTGGGTGCATGCGGCCGGCACGGTTCCGCCGTTGCCGACCCTGCCGGCTGATCCGGGTTTGGCCGCTGCGGTATCTGCGTCGCCTCTGCCTGCGCAACAGCCGCTCACGCCGCTCAAGCACGTTCGCGGGACGGCGTTCGATCTGCGGTTCGTCACAGTGGCGCAGGTGGTTGACCTGATCTATCAGGACGCGATGCGCACGCCTTATGTGCTCGGTCCCGACGTGCTGACCGACACTCGCCTTGTGTCATTCCGCCTGGACGATCAGAGCCGCGACGTGCGCGATGTGATGGTGGATTTCCTCGATTCGCTCGGCTTTCAGGTGGTCACCAAAAACGGCGTCGATTACGTGATGAAGAAGCCGGGCGCCGTGCTCGCGAAAGCGGATCGCGATGTGTACGTGTACAAGCCGCGATACCGGAAGGCGAGCGAGTTACGCGAACTGGTCGAGCCGTTGATTGGTGCACGTTCGATGTTACCGCCCGTATCCGTCGGCCCGGTCGCCGGTGATGCTGTTGGTGCGGTACAGGTGCCGGGCGCGTCGGCCGCGATGCCAAATAGCGGGCCGTTCGTTCAACCGGTCGCGGGTGGTGTTCAGGCGCGTGGCAGTGATCTAGTTATCGTCGGCTCGCGTGATGAGGTCGCGTTGCTACGCAAGGTGGTTCCTGAGCTGGACACGGCCCCCGGCGAGGTGGTGGTGCGTGGCTGGGCGTATGAGGTGACCAACACCGATTCCGCCAATTCGGCGTGGAGCATTGCGGCGAAGGTGCTGGGTGGCCAACTGCGTATCTCGAGTGGCGACACGTCATCCGACTCGAGCGCGGTGCGATTCACGGGGCCGGGTATCGACGCGGCGATATCCGCGCTCAATGCCGATTCGCGGTTCAAGGTCATCAGTTCGCCGCATGTCCGGATCGCGTCGGGTGAAAAGGTGCGCCTGAATGTCGGGCAGCAGGTTCCCACGCAGTCGAGCGTGAGCTATCAAGGGTCGAGCGGCACGCCGGTTCAATCGATCACGTATCAGGATGCCGGGTTGATTTTCGATGTCGAGCCGACCGTGATGCGCGACGCGATCGAGCTGCGTGTGCATGAGGAAATCTCCGATTTTGTCGCGACGAAAACCGGCGTCGATACGTCGCCGACGAAGAACACGCGCCAGCTACAGACGGTCACGCGGTTGAAGGATGGCGAGGTCGTGGTGCTGGGCGGCTTGATTCAGGACCGCAATGCGACGGCGCGTAGCGGTTATGCGTGGCTGCCGAGCTTCCTTGATGGCCGGTCCAGTTCGAAGCAGCGCACAGAGGTGCTGCTGGTCCTGCAGGTACAGAGAATTTGATGTTACTAGTAACGGATATCTTTATTTTCCGTTACTAGTAACATCAAATATGGTCATTGCCGATATGGAGTGTTCGCGATGATTCAGCAGGAAGACACGAAAACAATCCCGTTACCACTCGATCCTGTAACGGAAAAGCGCGGTCGCGGCCGTCCCCGCAAACCGGGCGGGGCGATGACGAATGCGCAGCGTCAGGCGGCGTACCGTGCCCGGAATAAGGCGATTGGCAATCCCGTTACGGTAACAAGAAATATTCCGGCCGCTGCCGATGGTTACGACGAGCTGGTGTTGGAAAACGATCGGCTTCGCGAAGAATTGGCGCAAGTCCGTCGCGATTTGGAGGCGGTGAAGTGTCAGATTGTCGGCGCGCAGCGATCGCCGCAACCTGCCGGGCAAGGGGTGATTACGGTTACGGATGCGGTGCGGGAAGCGATTCCGGCGCACTCGCAGTTGGGTCGGCGGCGAAAGCTGACTTTCACGGTCGATGAGGCGATGCGTTGTGCGCTGGAGCGGTTGGCGGCGGACGGGGGCGTGTCGGAAGCTGATGCGCTTGAACGCTTGGTGTATTGGGCGGATGAGTCTGTTTGGAAGTCGTTCGTGAGCGATGAGAAGTTTAATCGTTACCTTGAGCGAAATCGTAACGGAAAATCCGGCGTCTAGCGTTAGGAGTGTCCGGCCGGAATCGCAGCGACGTAGGGCGACGGCCGTAATGCGGAGTCGTGGCGGTTGTCGCGCGGCTCAGCGCGGCTTGCCGGACCGAGTAGCGGGTACTCGCGATCGCGGGCAACGAAGGCGCGGCGGGGAAATGCCTTCCCTCCTGAAAGCCTGCTGGGGCCGATGTGGTTCCGGCGCGATAGGAGAGGGCGTATGCGGCTGCGGGTAGGGAGGTGGGGGTATGGCTGCGGGCGGCTCGCCCAGCGCAGCAGAGCGCGCCGGGCGGGCCGCGCGCAGCGCGGCCCCTAAACTTGTATTAGGGACACTTAACGGATACGGGACACGGGCAGGGACGCAAACGTAGGCAGGACAAGGACAGAAAGGCGGCTCGGAAAAAAGAAAAGCCCTGAACGCGGCAACGGTCAGGGCTTGGTGAAACAGCGCATTACAAAGGTGAGTTGCAATGCACGACGCAAGTATAGGCGATTACTCGCCGTTCCGTAGAGAGTGGGTGATCCGTGGCCGGAATTTCGGTGACGGTCAGGTCGAAGTGACGGCGACGCGGTTTGATCGCTACATGGGCGCGCTGTCTTTGAATGCGATGCCCAAGGCGAAGCGCGGCGAGTCGGAGAACAGCGAGTCGAACCTGATGGACGCCGCGAAACGCGCCAAGCAACAGGTGCGGCTTCGCTGTAAAGCGATTGGGGCGGATCGAATGATCACGTTGACGTACCGCGAGAACATGCAGGACAAAGCCCGCCTGAAGCGTGATTTCGACGCGCTGCGCCGTCGCCTGTCGAAGCTCTCTAGCTTCCAATACGTGGCGACGCCGGAACGTCAGAAGCGCGGCGCATGGCACCTCCACGTCGCGGTGCGGGGGCGCCAGAACTATCGCGTGCTGCGCTCGATCTGGCAAAGCATCGTGGGCGTCGGAAACGGCCAGGTCAACGTGCGGAATCCGTTCAAGGAAAAGGGGCTGCGGCACAAGCTCGCGGCCTATTTGGCGAAGTACATCACCAAGGATTTCGCGGAGCACGCGCTGAACGAAAAGCGGTACTGGACGAGCCGCGGCGTAGTCGTCCCGGAAGTCATGCCGATCGATCACATCACGTCGAACGACCCGGCTGAGGCGTTGAAACTCGCGTTCAAGGCGGCGTTGCAGGCTGGCGCGACGCTCGACCGCTGTCAGGCGTTTTGGCGGCAGGAACTAGGTGTGTTCTGGCTCTCTACACGGGAAAGCGCTTAGATTCTCGTTTACAATAATCCGGTATCAAAATAGGAGATGCATATGCTCACAGTAGCTCTTCCCGTGGAGCTGGAAAGTGCCATCGTTACAGCGGCGCACCGGTCGGGCCAGTCGGTCGATGAGTACGTCGCGACGGTGTGTGCGGACGCCTTGTCGCTCGAAGTAGATCGCGCGCGACTCGATTCGTACCTGTCTGGTACGCCGGGCGTGCAGCATGAACGCGCTCGCGCGTGGTTGGCCGATCTCGCCTCAGGGAAGCGTACCGAATGCCCGCGCTGATCTGGCACCCGGACGCGCTGGAAGACATTGCACGGCTGTATGATTTTCTTGTCGTGAATAGCCCTACGGCTGCACAACGTGCGGCTGAGGTCATTATGGAAGCGGCCGATCTGGTCGCAGAAAATCCTAGCATCGGCGCGCCCCGGGCCGAATTCCGGGAGTGGCCGGCAAGATTCGGCCGAAGTTCCTACGTCCTGCGGTACGCCGTTCTGGACGACGAGGTGCTCGTTACTCGCGTCTGGCATAGCCGCGAATTCCGGTTGACGGCCGGTGACGCATAATTGATACAGCATCCGCTTAATTCATGAGGGTGATTACCGATAACCGGTTTATTACCTTCATGAGAGTGACATGGATCAGTTGGAGTTGTTGGAGCGAGCGCGTTTGACTGAGCTGGAACTGATCGACGTTGCGCGGGACATCCGAAACCTTTACTGGACGATCAGAAATACCCGGCGCGGGGTGCAGGACGCTCGGCGTCGGCGGGTGTATCGGCAGATTGAGGTCCATAAAAAACGCCTGCTCATGGCAGGCGTTTCGAAGGACGCGATTCTGGGCTTGTTACGCTGTTGCAGGGCGCGGGATTGCCGGGAACAGGGATGCTTTGATTGCCCGAAGCTTCGCGGTAAACCACCGTGCGAAACTTGACATAACGTGAATTATCGATAGTTTGTGTTGTAGTGGCTAGATAGAGATGTCCGCTTTTGGCTACATAGAGATGTCCGCTTTCGGGCCGCGTAAGCTGACCGGCCGCCGGTTGTCCGGCGCCGGAGGCTGCGATGGCTGCAACGGAGCGGATCACGATGACGATGCGCGAGCTGGACCGATTCAAGGTCATTCAGGACGTAGCCGACGGCAAGCTCAAGCCATGGCGTGCGGCAGAACGGCTGGAGTTGACGACGCGACAGATTCGTCGTCTGGTCGACCGACTTCGTGAGCATGGACCGCAAGGTCTTGTGTCGCGACGGCGCTCGAAGCCGAGCAACAACCGGCTGGATGCCGGAACGGCCGACCGTGCACTCGCGATCATCCGCGATCGTTACGCCGATTTCGGCCCGACGGGTGTCCGGCGCCGGAGGCTGCGATGGCTGCAACGGAGCGGATCACGATGTCGGCGCGCCGGTCGTTGCCTCGTGCGGGCATTCCCGCGCTAATCGCCGACGATCGCGATCACGCCCAACACGATGAACAGCGTGCCGGCGAGCAACTGGCCGATCCGGAGCGCCTGCCCGCCCGATGCCACGCGGGCGCGCAACGGATGGGCAAGCACGATGCAGAGCACGTCGGCAGCGGAGAACAGCAGGTTTGCGCACGCACCGAGCAAGAACAGTTGCCAGCCGAGCCCGAGCGACGCGCCCGGATCGGTGAACTGGAGCAGAAACGAGAAATAGAACAGCGCCGATTTCGGATTCGACGCCTCGATGAACGCGCTCGACGACACGACGTTGCGCGGCACGTTGATCGCCGCGTCCTGCCTGGCAGGCGTACGGATGCGCTGGATGCCGAGCCAGATCAGGTAGGCGCCGCCTACCACCTTGAGCACGTGATACAGCATCGGCGACGCTTTCAGCACCGCGACCGCGCCGAGTGCCACGATGCAGATCTGGAAAAAGGCGCCGAGGTGAATGCCGAGCGCGGACAGAAAGCCGGCCCGCCGCCCGTGCTGAAGCGTCAGCGACACAGTCTGCAGCAGCGCAGGGCCCGGAATGAAGCCGAAGCCGATGCAGGTCAGGCCGAAGAACAGCGCTTGCTCGGGTGACATCAGAGATCGTCCCCGATCACGATGCCGAGCCGGCCGCATTCGCCGCGCACCCGATCGCGTGCGCCGGCGAGCCGCTCCTTCGACAGTTCGGGCATGAACACGTCGATATAGTCGTCGATGGCAGCCTCGCGATCGAAGATATCGACGTTCCGGTAACGGTCGGCCACATCCTGCCGCAGCGAGCGGTTTCCGATCGGCAGCCCCAATCGGGCCGACGTCGTCTCAGCCTCATCCGGATCGGTCAGATAGCGAAAATCCTTCGAGCCCGGTTCCGGCGACAGCAATTCGATGTCGGCGCTGACGATCACATCCCGCCCGGCCTTCAGAAAAGCGATGTAGGTTTCGATGTTTTCCTCCAGCAACGCCTCGTTCATCCCCAGATGCCCCAGCACGAATCCCGCCTTGATCGCCACGCCGTGCGTGCGCGCGTTGTGCAGCGCCCGCAGATTGGCGTCGGCCATCCGCTGCGCAGCCGCCACCGGATCCTTGTTCCGCAACGGCTTGTTGAGCGCCTGCAGCGAACGCGCGGCGCCCGCGTCGACGCCGACGAACAGGATACGAAAGCCGATCTCGCGCATGGCTTTCAGCACCTGTTCCTTCTCCATGCCGTCCGCGCGCGCGTAGCCGACCAGAACTGGACGCGCGTCCGCTGGCAATGCGCGCCACCAGGGCGGCGGCGACTCTGCCATGTCGAGCATCAGTCGGGCGAACGTGAGCGGCAACTCGTCGGCCGTCACGTACAGGTAATCGTAGCCGGCTTCCCATGCGCTGCGGATGACCGACCACGCGTGGTCCGCAGGCAGCGCGTTCTTCCACATGCTGCCGTACTGGATCGAGCAGAACGAACAGGCATCGTCGCCGCTGAACTTGATGCAGCCTCGCCCGATTTCGACCGGCACGCCCTTGCGCACCTGCCGCCCGGTCAGTGCCAGGATCCGGCCGCCCAGGCGTCGCGTGAAATTCTCCGTGTAGACGGCGGTATGCGGCAAGGTCCGGTCGATCAGGCTGTAATCGATTACGCGGTTCACCGCTTCCTGAATCGCCGGATCGGCGACGATCCGTCCGGATTCAAAACGGACCGAACCGGCGTAGATGCCGGCAGCGCGCGATCGCTGCCGATCCTTCAGGTAATCGACCAGGCCGGCATACACTTCATTGCCGACAAAGCCGCAATCGATCAGTTCGGCGTGGCGATCGAGGATCTCGCGGCTCAATGCCGTGAAATGATCATTACCGACCACGATCGCGATCTGCGGATCGATGGATTTGACCGCGCGGGCGATCCGGATCGCAGCCTCGTAATTGGCCGTGATCGCGCTGAGACAGACGGCGAGCGTACTGCCGGCCCGCTCGCGAATGGCCGAAAGGATGCGGTCGAGGGGATGAATCACGCCGTCGATGTAACAGCCTTCGAAGCCGGGCATTGCATCGATATGGGACGCCAGCGACAGGATGCCGAGATGCGGGAAATTGGCCCAGTCGGTATGTTGAATACCCTTCGATACGACGATGTCGTCCGCTTCGCCCGCGCGGTCGGCATCCAGATCGTTACTGTTCGGCGGGTTGATGAAAAATACGACGGCCCTCAGCTCGCCCATGGCGCGGTTCTCTCCGTATCGTGGATCTTATCTGGCGACTACCATCGGCCAGCGCACGCGTCCGCGCGCGGGGCCGCCCTCGATCTCGCTAATGTAAGAGAAAGCCCTTGAACCGGAACCTGTCAGCTATGGCAGGGTCGCAAATTGGATATCCCGCGTCGTGCGTGCGTTACTTCCTGTACAACGATAGTCCGTCCGTTTCTCGGGACATTGCATATCAAACGGATCGTCGCGCGGGCGAGTTCTGCCATGGATACCTCCCCCACACCGGTCAACCGGAAGCTGATTCACCGCTATATCGATGTATGGGAGTACCCGGACGGACGAATCGAAATCCGAGCCGATGGCAAAGTCCTGTCTTGCCGCAATTACGGCAAGTTGGCGGAGGTCGATCAAGGTGCCGTGATCGAGCAAAAACGACTGAGTCACGTGCTTCAAGTATCGCAAGCGATTCAGGCGCAGCGCGACAATCGTCGAGCATCCGGATCGCCGTCGCGAACCAATCAAGGTCAGGCCGTGCGCGGTTCGAAGCAACCGGTCGGCACCCAAAAGCAACGTGCATTCACGCAGGCCGACGTCGAGCAGGTGATCGTTGATCTCGCCGAACTCCGACAGGCGGAGAATCAACCGCGCAAACCTGGCCGGCGGTCTGCGAAGGCCAACGCGGTAAGCGTAAGCGCCCTGCCCGATCAGAACCAAATCGCGGCAGATTGAACGGCTGCTCGCCCGGTATGCGGTCCCCCCGCGCATTCAATCGGCCGGCGAGCGCGTTCCCGTGTTTGACATGCGTCAATCGCCGGTTCGGCGCCGCGCATAGACTGACGCGGACTACTTGCCGGACACCGCGCGATGACGACCGCTCCAGTGACTCGCATGCCGGGATACCTGCTCGCCCTCACATGGTTGGCCGGCGGAACGGCGTCCGGTCGCAGGAGCCCCCCGGCGCTTGTCGACCGGCCGCATTGGATGTTCTGTCATAGCTTCGACATGCCGTTCCTCGCACCGTCGTTTCACGAGATCGCGAAGCGGTATCGGGACACGCCGACATGCCGACACGCCGAAGATATCCTCACGGACAAGCCGAGGCCGGGCGGCCGGTGCGGCGATACCGCAATGCCGTTGCTCGCGGGGGCACGGCGGCCCGCTGTCCACCGAGCACGCGCATATGCTGATTCGCCGGGTCATGAGCCAGTCAATGCGTCGACCGCCGATGACGGCGGCCGCCCTCCTTCGTCAAATCGGAGTCCATCGTGCGAATCACCCTGCATCTCGATACTTTCGCCTGCGACAACCCTTCGGCGTACGCCATTCTCTGGATCGATACGGCCATGCGCCGCTGGTCGCGCGAAGGTCATGCCGGGATGGACCTGCCAGCGTGGGGAACACTCGTCCACGAAGGCAGCGCCACCCTGATGAAGGGTTCCGACAACCTCGACTTATGCTGGCTCGACGATTTCGACCTTGACGCACCGTCCGGGCCGTTCGAAGGCCAAAGCGGCATCGCGCGCTGGCTGCGCGATGCCCGGCAAGCGCCCGTGCCCGGCACATGGCGGGTGCAGTGGGTCGACGTTACGGCGGAGACGCCGGAACACGAGGTATTCACGGGCGACGAAGAAGATTAGCCGTACTGAGTTGCCGTCTGCGCCATCACCATTGCCGCGGCGGACCGACTCGCGCCTGGCGCACCGCGGCGGCCCGGTACACCGGCTATGGCGAATCGAGTCCGATGCGCGGGACGTGTCAGCGTGGGCGAGAGCCGGTTCGTCATTGTGCGCTCGCCATACCCGATTTCAGGCATCCCTCTTCCGTGGCGACGGCCACGCCTCGCTGACGTCCATCAAACGACGGACATTGCCGCATGCGGCTCGCCGCCGGGCGCCTTGTCTCGCGCGATCGGTGCCGACCAACCAGCCGCCCAGCCGCGCGGCGCGCCCCGCCGGCTCGGCTTGAAGAACGAACGGCTTCACGCCACGATTGATTCAGATCAACGGTTGACCGGTATCGGGCAGCTACAGTCGCCGGCATCAGGTTTGCTGCTCCGCACAACGGGGCTTCCGGAGGAGCGCGAGCAGTGTCACTTCTGCGTCGCGAGCCGTTCCTCGCAAGCAAGCTGACGGCAGTACGCGACGCGCCACCCTATGCCGAGGAACGCCACATGGACACCCGCTTCAGAGCAGTTTCCGCATCCGTTCAAGCCCCCCCCGATATCCCCCTTGCCGACGCATCGGCCGCGCCGTTTCGCGCGCTCGACCACGCCAAGGAAGCGTTCATCGCGCGCCTGACCGGCGGTCTGTCGCCGGCGGCGCTGACGCTGGCGTGGGCCGACTGGCTCATCCATCTCATGGCCGCGCCCGGCAAGCAGCTGGAACTGGCGTCGCTCGGCATTCAGCACGCAATCCGCGTCGCCGGCTATCTGGCGCACCCGTCGCGTGGCGACGATGCGACACCGCTCGCCGAAGCATCGCCGGCGGACCCGCGGTTTCGCGCCGACGTCTGGCAAACCGAACCCTACCGCTTCTGGCAGCAGGCGTTCCTGTTGGGCGAGCAATGGTGGAGTGCCGCGACGCGCGGCGTGCCCGGCACCACGCGCCATCACGAAGACGTCGTGTCGTTTGCCGCGCGCCAATGCCTCGATGTGATGGCGCCGACGAACTTTCCGTTCAGCAATCCGGAAGTCTTGCAGCGCGCCGCCGCGACGCTGGGCATGAGCGTGGCCCAGGGCATGGGCAACGCGCTCGACGACGCGCGGCGCCTGGCAAGCGGCCAGCCGCCGGCCGCGCCCGATGAGTTCGCGGTGGGCCGCAATCTCGCCGTGACGCACGGCAAGGTGGTGTACCGCAACCATTTGATCGAGCTGATTCAATACAGCCCCACAACGGCCGATGTGCTGGCCGAGCCGGTGCTGATCGTGCCGGCATGGATCATGAAGTACTACATCCTCGACCTGTCGCCGCACAATTCGCTGATCCGTTATCTGGTCGAGCAGGGGCACACGGTGTTCTGCATTTCATGGCGCAACGTCGACGCGAACGACCGCGACCTGGGCCTCGACGACTACCGGCAACTCGGCGTGATGGCCGCGCTCGACGCGATCTCGTCGCTCGTGCCGGAGCAAAGGATCCATGCCACCGGCTATTGTCTCGGCGGCACACTGCTTTGCATCGCCGCCGCCGCGATGGCCGGTGTCGGCGACGATCGGCTTGCATCGGTTTCCCTGTTCGCCGCGCAAAGCGATTTCAGCGAACCCGGCGAGCTGCAGGTTTTCATCGACGACAGCGAAGTCTATTTTCTCGAGAGCATGATGTGGTCGCAGGGCTATCTCGCGGCCCATCAGATGGCGGGAGCCTTCCAGCTGCTGCAATCCAACGATCTCGTCTGGTCGCGCATCGTGCGCGACTATCTGCTCGGCGAGCGCGCGTCGCTCTTCGATCTGATGGCATGGAACGCCGACGCGACGCGCATGCCCTACCGGATGCATTCCGAATATCTGCGGCATCTGTTCCTCGACAACGATCTGGCATGCGGCCGTTACCAGGTCGGCGAACAGCGCGTGTCGATCCGCAATATTCGCGTGCCGATGTTCGTGGTCGGCACGGAGCACGACCACATCGCACCGTGGCATTCGGTGTTCAAGATTCACGATCTGTCCGATACCGACATCACGTTCGTGCTCACGAGCGGCGGCCACAATGCCGGCATCGTCAGCGAACCGGGCCATCCGCATCGGCATTTCAGGCTCAAGCACACGGCAGCGGACGATCTGCGCACCGGCCCCCAAGCGTGGCTCGACACCACGACACCGCAGGAGGGTTCATGGTGGCCCGCGTGGAGCGGATGGCTCGGCGCGCATTCGAGCCCGAATCGCGTCGCGCCGCGGGCGCCGGGGCAAGGCAACGGCGCGCACGCGCTTGCCGACGCGCCCGGCACTTACGTGCTGCAAGCCTAGGAGCCGCGCCATGAACGACATCCTGTTACGTAACCGAACGTTCGATGAACTCGCGATCGGCGAGTCGGCCTCGCTCGTGCGCATTGCCGGGCAGAACGACATCGATCTGTTCGCCGCCATGTCGGGCGACGTCAACCCCGCCCACATGGATGCAGCATTCGCGTCGACCGATCTGTTCGGCCATGTGGTGGTGCACGGCATGTGGACGGCGGCGCTGATTTCCGCGTTGCTCGGCACGCGCCTGCCGGGCCCCGGCACGATCTATCTCGACCAGACGCTGCAGTTCCGTCGTCCGGTCACGCCGGGCGACACCATCACCGCTACCGTGACCGTCAAGGAAAAGCGGGTCGACAAGCGTATCGTGCTGCTCGACACCCAGTGCACCAACCAGAAAGGCGACGTGGTGCTGCTGGGTATCGCCACCGTGATCGCGCCGGCCGTGACGATCGTCGTGCCGGCCATGCCGCGCCCCGAAGCGGCGGTGCGCCGCCATGATCGCTACGAGGCATTCATTCGTGAGGCGCGCGCGCATCCGGCCCTGCGCACCGCGGTCGTCCATCCGTGTTCGCCGGATGCGATCCGGGCGGCGCTCACGGCGCGCGACGAGGGGCTGATCGATCCGCTTCTGATCGGCCCCGAAGGCAAGATCCGCGCGGCCGCCGACGCCGCGCAACTCAGCCTCGACGGCGTGAAAATCGAGCCGGTCGAGCACAGCCATGCGGCGGCCGCGCGCGCAGTCGAGCTGGGCGCGGCGGGCAAGATCGCCGCGTTGATGAAAGGCAGCCTGCATACCGACGAACTGCTGTCCGCTGTAGTCGCGACGGCATCGGGGCTGCGCACCGCGCGCAGGATCAGCCACGTGTACGCGATGGATATTCCCGAGTACGCCAAGCCGCTGATGGTCACCGACGCCGCCGTGAACATCGCGCCGACGCTCGACCAGAAACGCGATATCTGCCAGAACGCCATCGACCTGATGCGCCTGCTCGGCGTGGACGTGCCGCGGGTCGCCGTGCTGGCCGCCGAGGAAACCGTCAACTCGAGAATGCCAACCACGCTGGACGCCGCCGCGCTCACCGTGATGGCCGCGCGAGGTCAGATCACCGGCGCGCTGGTGGACGGCCCGCTCGCGTTCGACAACGCGATCAGCATGGCGGCGGCCCGCACCAAGGGCATCACGTCGCCGGTGGCGGGCCAGGCCGACATTCTGTTGGTGCCCGACCTCGAGGCCGGCAACATGCTGGCCAAGCAGCTGGTGTACTTCGCCGGCGCCGACGCCGCGGGCATCGTGCTCGGCGCGCGCTTGCCGATCATTCTGACGAGCCGCGCCGACAGCTTGCGCGTCGGCCTCGCGTCGGCCGCGCTGGCCAAACTCGCCGCCGAACGCGCGGCGCAAGGAGCGATGCCGTCATGAACCCGCCGCTTCTGCTTACCTTCAACGCCGGTTCGTCGACGGTCAAGATCGGCCTCTTTCGCGTCGCATCCGGCGCGGCCGTGCGCATCGGCCAGGGTACGATCGACTTTCGCGAGCAACCGTTGCGCCTGCAACTGACGAACGGCAGCGAGACGATCGACATCGCGCTGCTGTCGAGCGTGACCGAAGACCTGCATGACGTGCTCGACGAAACGCTCGGCTGGTTCGCCGCGCACTTTCCGCTCGACGATCTCGTATCGGTCGGCCATCGCGTCGTGCACGGCGGCGACCGCTTCGCCGGACCGGTCGCGATCGACGACGACACGCTTGCCGCGCTGGCGGCGCTCGTGCCGCTCGCGCCTTTGCATCAGCCGCAGAGCCTGCGGCTGATTCGCGCGATCCGGCATCTGCGGCCGCATCTGGTCCAGTCGGCCTCTTTCGACACGGCGTTTCATCGCACGCAGACCGATCTCGTGCGCCGCTTTGCGATTCCGCGCCACCTGTTCGACGAGGGCGTCAAGCGCTACGGTTTTCATGGGTTGTCCTACCAGTTCGTGATCGGCCAACTCGCGCGGGAGTTCCCGCAGCTCGCGCGCGGCAAGGTAATCGCCGCCCATCTGGGCAGCGGCGCGAGCCTCGGGGCGTTCGAAGACGGCCGAAGTCGCGACAGCAGCATGGGCTTCTCGACGCTCGACGGCATTCCGATGGCGACGCGCTGCGGCGCACTCGACGCCGGTGTCGTCCTGCATCTGCTTGAGCAGCGGCACATGAGCAGCAGCGCCGTCGAAGAGATGCTGTACACGCAGTCGGGCCTGCTCGGCGTGTCGGGCATCAGTGCGGACAGCCGTGAGCTGCAGGCGAGTCACCGCCCCGAAGCCCGTGAGGCGCTGGAGTTGTTCGCCTTTCGCATCGCAGGGGAAGCGGCAAGGCTCGCCGCCACGCTGGGCGGCCTCAACAGCCTCGTGTTCACCGCGGGCATCGGCGAACATCAGCCAGAAGTGAGGCGCGCCATATGCGATCGTCTGGTATGGCTCGGCCTCGAGCTCGACAGCCAGTCGAATGCCCGTAACGCGCGGGTAATCAGCAGCGCGCGCAGCCAGGTGACGGTGCTCGTCCTGCCGACCGACGAGGAACAGATCATCGCCAACGAAGCCCTGAGCGTCTGTCATCGTGAGGAGTCAACGTCGTGAATTCGATTATCGATCTCTCCGGCAAGCGCGGCCTCGTGGTCGGCATCGCCAACCAGCAAAGCATTGCCAGCGGCTGCGCCAAGCTGTTCCGGGCCGCGGGCGCGCAACTGGCCATCACGTATCTGAACGACAAGGCCGAACCGTACGTTCGCCCGATTGCCGAAGCACTCGAAGCGCCGCTCTTTCTGCCCTGCGACGTCGTCGTGCCGGGGCAGCTCGAGGCCGTGTTCGATCGGGTGACAAAGGAATGGGGGCGGCTCGACTTCCTGCTTCACTCGATCGCCTTCGCGCCCGCCGACGCACTCCACGCGAGCCTGATTGACTGCCCGGCCGACGGTTTCGCGCTCGCCATGGCGGTGTCGTGCCATTCGTTCATCCGCATGGCAAAGCTCGCGCGGCCGTTGATGCCCGACGGCGGCAGCCTGATGACCGTGAGTTTTTACGGCGCCGAGCGCGCGGTCGATCACTACAACGTGATGGGCCCGGTGAAAGCGGCGCTCGAATCGAGCGTGCGCTATCTGGCCGCGGATCTCGCGGCGCAGCGCATTCACGTCCATGCCATTTCGGCCGGCGCGGTGAAGACGCGCGCGGCGTCCGGCATCGACCATTTCGATGCGCTGCTTGACGACGTGCGCGCGCATACGCCGGCCCACCATCTCGTCACCATCGAGGAAATCGGTCGCATCGCCGCGGTGCTGGCGGGCGACGCCGGCATGACGCTGACCGGTTCGACGATCTACGCGGACGCCGGTTTCCATATCACCGCATGACCATGGCCGACGAACATCCCGACATCCGGCCGCAAGCGCCGACGGACAATCAGTCGCCCGCACCGGCGCACGGCACGGCGGTTCATGGCCGCGTGATCGCGGTGCGCGGCGCGGTGATCGACGTCGCTTTCGACGCGGCTCCACTTCCGCTCATCGAAGAAGCGCTGTCGATCGTCGCCGATGACGGGCCACCGATCATCGCCGAGGTGCAGGCCCATCTGGATGAATCGACGGTGCGTGCGCTCGCGCTGCAATCCACCAACGGCCTGCGCCGGGGCGCGGCGGTGCAGGCCACCGGGCCGATCCAGGTGCCGGTGGGCGAAGCGATGCTGGGCCGGCTGATCGACGTCACCGGCACACCGGGCGATCGCGGCGCGCCGTTGCCGGCCGACGTGCCGCGACGGCCGATCCATCGTCGGCCGCCGCCGCTGTCGTCGCAGAGCGGCGCAACCGACATCTTCGCGACCGGCATCAAGATCATCGATCTGCTCACGCCGCTCGCGCAGGGCGGCAAGGCAGCGATGTTCGGCGGCGCGGGCGTCGGCAAGACCGTGCTGGTGATGGAGCTGATTCATGCGATGGTGGAGCGCTATCAGGGCATTTCGGTGTTCGCTGGCGTCGGCGAGCGTTCGCGCGAAGGCCATGAAATGTTGCTCGACATGCGCAGCTCGGGCGTGTTGCCGCGCACCGTGCTGGTGTACGGGCAGATGAACGAGCCGCCCGGCGCGCGCTGGCGCGTGCCGCTGACCGCGCTCACGGTGGCCGAGTACTTTCGCGACGAACGGCAGCAGAACGTCCTGCTGTTGATGGACAACGTGTTCCGCTTCGTTCAGGCCGGCGCCGAAGTATCCGGCCTGCTCGGACGCCTGCCCTCGCGGGTCGGCTATCAGCCGACGCTGGCAAGCGAAGTGGCCGCGTTGCAGGAGCGCATCGTGTCGGTCGGCGGCGTATCGGTTACGGCCATCGAAGCGGTCTACGTACCAGCGGACGATTTCACCGATCCCGCCGTGACCACGATCGCCGCGCACGTCGACAGCATGGTCGTGCTGTCGCGTGCCATGGCCGCGGAAGGCATGTATCCGGCCATCGATCCGATCGCGTCGTCGTCGGTGCTGCTCGACCCGCTCGTCGTCGGCGACGCGCACGCGGCCATCGCCACCGAGGTGCGGCGAACCATCGAACACTATCGCGAGTTGCAGGACGTCATCTCGCTGCTCGGCGTGGAAGAGCTCGGCGCCGACGACCGCCGCATCGTGGGCCGCGCGCGCCGGCTGCAACGTTTTCTGACCCAGCCGTTTGCGGTGACCGAAGCGTTCACCGGCGTGCCCGGCCGCTCGGTCGCGGTCGCCGACACGCTCGCCGGCTGCAAGGCGATCCTGGCGGGCGAGTGCGATACGTGGCAGGAAAGCTCGCTCTACATGGTGGGCACACTCGACGAGGCGCGTGCGCGGGAACACGGGTCGCCTCCGGCAACGCAAATCTCCGGCGACGGCGTACGTGCCAGCACCGCCAGCGCCAGCGCAACCGGCACCAGCGGCGCTCCTGCCACCGACACCGCCGACACCGCCGTACCGGCGGCCGCCGCGAGCGCCGCGAAATGAGCCAGCCGCTCCATCTGACAATCGCCACGCCCGCGGCCGTACTGGCCGATAGCGCGGAGATCGTGGCGCTGCGCGCGGAAGACGAAACCGGCAGCTTCGGCATTCAGCCCGGCCACGCCGACTTTCTGACCGTGCTCGTGCCCTGCGTGATCCGCTGGCACGGCCCCGATCACGTGCCGCGGTTCTGCGCAGTGGACGGCGGTGTGCTGCGGGTCGCGCAGGGCCACCACGTCACGATCGCGTGTCGCGACGGCATATGCGGCGACACGCTCGTCGCCTTGCAGGCGCAGGTGGCGGCGGCCCACGCGAAGCGCCTCGACGCTGCGCGGCGCGCGCGCGTCGAACAAACCCGGCTGCACGCGCGGGCGCTCCGGCAGTTGTTGCGCTATCTGCGCCCCGGCGCACGCGACGATCACCGGGCACACAGCAAGGAGACGTCATGAACCGCAACGGCGGCGCAGGTCCAGATCAAGAGCCGGACAATTCGAGCGGCGCACGGCGTGGGGACGGCACGAATGATGCGAATAACCCGCCCGACGAGACGGACGACACCGGCGGGACCGCACATGGCCCCGCCGGCTCACCCCCGTCGATCGACCCGTCATCCGAACGCGTCGTGCGCGCGGCGCGCCGGGCCGTGTCGCGCGAACGCGTGGCGCGCGACGAACCGGAGCCCTCGCTCGGCGCGCGCCTCGGGCAGATCGGCATTCTCGGCTGGACGATCACGGCGCCGACGCTGCTCGCCCTCGTGCTCGGTCGCTGGCTGGACCGCATTTTTCGCACCGGCGTCTTCTTTTCAGCGCCGCTGCTGATGATCGGCGCGGCCATCGGCCTGTGGTCCGCATGGAAGTGGATGCACCGGCAAACGGGGAGCAAATGAGCATGACATTCCATTCCGTTCTCGCCGCGCAGATCGCGATCGGCCTGCCCGTCGGCGTACTGGCGGGACTGATTCATTTCGCCGGGCTGCACTGGAACGTGCGGCTCCTGAGCGCCGGCATGCCCGGCCGTGCGATCGGCTTGCAGCTCGCCCGCCTCGGCGCCCTCGCGGTGGTCTTGGTGCTGCTGGCGCGGCTCGGGCCGTGGTCGCTGTTATCCGGCGCCGGCGGGCTGCTGCTCGCACGGCATGCGATGCTGCGCCGCGTCAAGGTGCAGCCATGATGCACTCTCCGCTCGCCACCGAACCGCTCTTTCACCTCGGCCCCGTCCCGCTGTCGGCGCCGGTGGTGACGACGTGGATCATCATCGCCCTACTGTGGGCAGGCGCGGCGTGGGCCACGCGGCGTCTCGCCCTCGCGCCGTCGAAAGCCCAAGCGGTGCTGGAGTTGCTGGTGAGCACGGTCGACGACCAGATTCGCGACACGATGCAGGCCGAACCGCACGCCTACCGCTCGCTCGTCGGCACCCTCTTCCTGTTCATCCTGATCAGCAACTGGTCGTCGCTCGTGCCGGGCGTCGAGCCGCCCACGGCGCACGTCGAGACCGACGCGGCGCTCGCGTTGATCGTGTTCTGCGCGACGATCTTCTACGGCGTACGCACTCGCGGCCTCGGCCGCTATCTCGCGACGTTCGCCGAGCCCACGTGGATCATGACGCCGCTGAACCTGGTCGAGCAGATCACGCGCACGTTCTCGCTGGTCGTGCGTCTGTTCGGCAATGTGATGAGCGGCGTGTTCGTGGTCGGCATCGTGCTGTCGCTCGCCGGGCTGCTCGTGCCGATTCCGCTGATGGCGCTCGACCTGCTGACCGGCGCCGTGCAAGCCTACATCTTCACCGTGCTCGCCATGGTATTCATCGGCGCGGCGATCGCCGACGCCGCACCGCAATCCACGAATCGACAACAAGGCAAACCATGAACAATCTCATTCAGGTGGTCAGCATTCTTGCCGCGGCGATCGCGGTTTCGTTCGGCGCGATCGGACCAGCGCTCGGCGAAGGGCGCGCGGTCGCCGCCGCGATGGACGCGCTGGCCCGCCAGCCCGAATCGGCGGGTACGATTTCGCGCACGCTGTTCGTCGGGCTCGCGATGATCGAGACAATGGCCATTTACTGTCTCGTGATCGCGCTGCTGGTGCTGTTCGCGAATCCGTTCATCAAGTAAGCGGGAGACCGTCATGCATATCGACTGGTGGACGCTCGGCCTGCAAACCGTCAACGCGCTGATCCTGATCTGGCTGCTTGGGCGGTTTCTGTTCCGGCCGGTCGCCCGGATGGTCGCCGAGCGCCAGCAGGCCGCCGCCGCGCTGATGAGCGACGCCGCCGCGGCCAAAGCGGCGGCAGTCGATACGCGCGAGCGCGCGGCGGCGGAACTGGAGCGCATCGCGCAGCAGCGCGCCCAGCTTCTGGACGCCGCCAGCGCCGAAGCGGCCGCGCTGAAGACGTCGCTCGAAACGGCTGCGCACGCCGACGCCGAGCGTTTGCGCGCCGACGCCCGCAACGAGATCGACGCCTTGCGCCGCGACGCCGCCCAGTCCGATGCCGCGCGCGCTTCGCAACTCGCGCTCGACATCGCCGCGCGGCTGCTTGACCGCTTGCCGCCGCAAGCGCGGGTCGCGGGCTTCATCGACGGCCTCGCCGCCGCGCTTGCCGATCTGCCCGACGCCACCCGCGCGCAACTCGCCACCGGCGCCGACGGCTTGCGGCTCGTCGCCGCGCGTGCGTTGAGCGACGACGAACTGGCCGGTTGCCGCGCGGCGCTCGCACGCGTCATCGGCCGCGAGGTCGCGCTCCATGCATCGGTCGATCCGACGGTCATCGCCGGCCTCGAACTCGAAGCGCCTCACGCGATCGTGCGCAACAGCTTTCGCGACGACCTCGCGCACCTCGAAAAGGAGTTGCTCGCCCATGAGATCCATCACGCCTGATCCGGCGGCCGACGACTGGCTCGCGCGCAGCCGGGCCACGCTGGCCCAAACCCGCTTCCGCCCGCATGCGCAAACGGTCGGCCGCGTCGAGCACGTAGCGGACGGCATCGCCCTCGTCTCGGGTCTGCCCGACGTGCGGCTAAACGAACTGCTGCGCTTTGACGGCGACCGACTCGGTTTCGCACTCGCGCTCGATGCCGACACTATCGCCGCCGTGCTGCTCGACAACGGCGACGCCATCGCCGCCGGCTCGCAGGTCGAGGGCACGGGCCAGGTGGTCGAAGTGCCGGTCGGCCCCGGCCTGCTCGGCCGCGTGGTCGATCCGCTCGGCCGGCCGCTCGATCGCGACGAGCCCGTGCCGGCCGCCGCGCATATGCCGATCGAAAGACCGGCGCCCGCGATCATCGAGCGCGGTCTCGTCACGCAGCCGGTGGCGACCGGCATTCTGCTGATCGACGCGCTGTTCGCGATCGGCCGCGGGCAACGCGAACTGATCGTCGGCGATCGCGCCACCGGCAAGACCTCGATTGCGCTCGATACGATCGTCAATCAGAAAGACACCGACATGATCTGCGTGTACGTGGCGGTCGGCCAACGTGCGACGGCGGTGCAGCGCGCCATTGAGGCAGTGCGCCAACACGGCGCGCCGCAACGATGCGTGTTCGTGGTGTCGCCGGCATCGGCTTCGCCCGGCTTGCAATGGATTGCGCCGTTCACCGGCATGACCATCGCCGAATATTTCCGCGACCGGGGCCAGCACGCGCTCGTCGTGATCGACGATCTGACGCGGCACGCCGCCACGCACCGTGAATTGGCGTTGCTGACGCGCGAACCGCCGGGCCGCGAAGCTTACCCCGGCGACATCTTCTATCTTCATGCGCGGCTGCTGGAGCGCGCGGCACGGCTGTCGGAGGAGCTGGGCGGCGGTTCGCTGACCGCGCTGCCGATTGCCGAGACCGACGCCGGCAACCTGTCCGCCTATATTCCGACGAATCTGATTTCGATCACCGACGGCCAGATCGTGCTCGACGCGGGCTTGTTCGCCGCGAACCAGCGCCCCGCGGTGGATGTCGGCCTGAGTGTGAGCCGGGTGGGCGGCAAGGCGCAGACGGCCGCGCTGCGCGGCGTGTCCGGCCGGCTGCGGCTCGACTACGCGCAGTTTCAGGAGCTCGAAATGTTCACGCGCTTCGGTGGCCTGACCGATGCACGGGTCAAGGCCCAGGTGGCGCGTGGCGAGCGCATCCGCGCGCTGATCACGCAGCCGCGCTTCACACCCTTGCGTCCCGTCGACGAAATCGCGCTGCTGGCCGCGCTGGACGAAGGCGTGTTCGACGCGTTGCCCGTCGAATGCGTCGCCGCAGTGCGCGCGCGGCTCGCCGCGCATCTGGATGCGCACGGCGGCGCCGCGGCAGCCGCCGCACTGACGGCCACCGGCGCGCTCGATGCGGCGACGCGCGACGCGCTGGTGGCGGCGATGCGCGATCTCGCCGGGCAGTGCGCGACGCCGGCCACGGCGGTCTCGCCATGAGCAACAAGCTGAGCGAAGTCGACGCGCGCATGGCAAGCGTGCACGAACTGGAATCGGTGGTGAGCGCGATGCGCGGCATTGCAGCGGCGCGCGCGCGGGAGGCGCGCGGCCGGCTCGACGGCATTCGCGCATGCGCCGCGATGATCGGCGCGGCGATCGGCGACGCGCTGATGCTCGGCGAACGCGAAGCGTCGCCACCGGTTGCGGATGCCGGCGCGCGCGCCGACACGCACGTGGTGATCGTCGTCTGCGCGGAGCAAGGCTTCGTCGGCACCTACAACGAACATCTGATCGACGCCGCGGAGCACATGCCCGGCGCAGGCGCTTGCGACTACTTCGTGATTGGCGGGCGCGGCGCCGCGGTGGCCGATGTCCACGGGCTGCGGATCGGCTGGAGCGCGCCGATGGTCGCGCATGCCGACGAAGTCGCGGCGCTCGCGAGCCGAATGACCGAGGCGCTGTACGAACGCCTCGAAACGGGCCGCGCCACCCGCGTGACGTTGCTGCACGCCGTGCCGCAGTTGTCGGCCGCCATCGACATCGAGCAGAAGTCGTTGCTGCCGTTCGACTTCACGCGCTTCGAGCTTCCCGCGCGCGGTCTCGCGCCGCTCGTCACGCTCGCGCCGCGGCGTCTGCTCGCGGAACTTGCCGAAGAGTATGTGTTCGCGCAACTATGCGAGGCGCTCATGCTGGCGTTCGCGGCGGAAAACGAAGCCCGCATGCGTGCAATGATTGCCGCGCGCGCCAACGTTCACGATACGCTCGAACAGTTGACGGGCGACTTTCGCCGGCTGAGACAGGAAGAGATCACCGCCGAGATCGTCGAGTTGTCCGCCGGCAGTCCCGCGGTCGGGACCAAGCGGCGCGAGCCGCGTCCGCCGCACTGAGCGCGGAGCCCCCCTTCACACTAGCAAGAAACGCTTATGGAGCGAGAACGGGTTGAACCTCGCAACCGAGGTCGTTCAAGCGCTTCAGCAAGCGTTG
>NZ_JAWRYD010000418.1:0-255 GCF_046534765.1 Burkholderia sp. SIMBA_062 | reverse complement strand
CCGTGCGTAGGCGTGCCGGCCGACGCGGCGCAAGGCTCGGCAGCGTGAGTGCCTGGAAAGCCAGGGTCACCACACCCACCGCCGTCGCTGCAAAGAACGCGCTGCGCCAGCCATAAAGCCCACCCAGATAACTGCCCAGCGGGACCGCAACCACCGTCCCGATGGCGATGCCACTGAAAATGATCGAGAGTGCTCGCGGTAACAAAGCCCCCGGCACCAAACGCATCGCCACCGCCGCCGCCATGCTCCAGAACC
>NZ_JAWRYD010000417.1:0-256 GCF_046534765.1 Burkholderia sp. SIMBA_062 | reverse complement strand
CGGGCCTCAGCAGCGATATGCGCGAACTGCTCGCGAGCGACAGCAAACAGGCGAAGCTCGCGGTGGACTTCTATACGTATCGGATCGCGCAGGAAGTGGGCAAGCTCGCGGTAGTGCTCGGCGGGCTCGATGCGCTGGTGTTCACGGCCGGGATCGGCGAGCATGCGGCGCCTGTGCGCGCGCAGGTGTGCGAGCGGCTCGCGCCGGTGTTCGGCATCGCGCTGGAGACGGCCGCGAACGACGCGGGCAAGGAACG
>NZ_JAWRYD010000416.1:0-256 GCF_046534765.1 Burkholderia sp. SIMBA_062 | reverse complement strand
CCAAAAGCCGGCGCCCTCGCGGACGCCGGCCGATGATGAGCCGATCAGGCCTTCACGTTGTGCGCGGGCTGGAGCGCGGCGCTGACCGCGTCGTCGCGCTGCTGGTTCGAGATCAGACGCCAGGCCACGCAGGCGCCGATCAGGTCGAACAACATCAGGCAGACGAACAAGGGGTTATAGCCGATCGTGCTGGCCAGTGCGCCGACGATGAGCGAGAACACCGTCGCGCCGAGATAGCCGAACATGCCCGAGAGAC
>NZ_JAWRYD010000415.1:0-256 GCF_046534765.1 Burkholderia sp. SIMBA_062 | reverse complement strand
CGAGCAGAAGATGCAACGCTCGATCGACGCGTTCAAGAGCGATCTCGCGAAGATCCGCACGGGCCGCGCCCACACGGGCCTGCTCGATCACATCCAGGTCGACTACTACGGTTCGCCCGTGCCCATCTCGCAAGTGGCCAACCTCACGCTCGTCGACGCCCGTACGATCGGTGTGCAGGCGTGGGAAAAGAAGATGGTTCAGGTCATCGAAAAAGCCATCCGCGAGTCGGATCTGGGTCTGAACCCGGCCACGCAC
>NZ_JAWRYD010000414.1:0-256 GCF_046534765.1 Burkholderia sp. SIMBA_062 | reverse complement strand
CAGTGGCGAACGGAGGTCATGCCCCAGTACGGCAATGAACTGCTCCCGGACAATGCCGGTCTCAGCCGCATTGGCCAGTTCAATCGTTTTGGCCTCAAGGTCCGCCAGAACGTCGAGTTGAACAGCTATTAACTGGGCGAAAAGCGTTAGTGTGTTGCACACTGCATCTTCATCAAAATCTGCTGGCACCTGATCAATGGCGCAGAGCGTTCCGAAAAAATCTCCGTTTGTCCTGGTGATAGGAATGGAGACATAG
>NZ_JAWRYD010000413.1:0-256 GCF_046534765.1 Burkholderia sp. SIMBA_062 | reverse complement strand
CACGTAAATGTCCGTTGACCTCGCGCGCTTCAAATCCCACTTACCGTCGACAAACGCTAAGGCCCCAGCTAATAGCCATAAGTTAACCTGTGTGGCTGCTGGGCCTGAGCGGATGAAAACCAAGCCCACCGGTGACAGCGCTATGAAGCACTTCCATCTGCTGCGTCATCGCCGGGAGAAGGTGCCTGCAAATGAGTACAAGGAGTCGAGCAGACGCTGCTCCTCAGCCCAGTGAATGTGCAAGCCAGGTCTGCTG
>NZ_JAWRYD010000412.1:0-256 GCF_046534765.1 Burkholderia sp. SIMBA_062 | reverse complement strand
GGCCGCGCTGCACGATCCGGTCGGACCGCGCGACGAATGGCCCGCGCTGATCCGCGAATTCGTCTCGCTCGCGCACGCGCACGGCGGCCGCGCCGCGTTCTATCAGGTGCGCGCCGACGCCCTGCCGCTCTACCTCGACGCCGGCCTCACGCTGATGAAGCTCGGCGAGGAAGCGCGCGTGATGCTGCAGGAATTCGACCTCAAGGGTCCGCAGCGCGCGCATCTGCGCTACGCGCTCAAGCGCGGCGAACGCGAC
>NZ_JAWRYD010000124.1:0-430 GCF_046534765.1 Burkholderia sp. SIMBA_062 | reverse complement strand
TCCACGTCGACGGGCCTCTCGTCGGCGAATAGCTCGGTCAGCTCGCTCTCCACGTCGACCTCGACCGGCCTGAGCTCGACCAACAGCTCAGTTACGTCGCTCTCGTCGTCCACGTCGACGGGCCTCTCGTCGGCGAATAGCTCGGTCAGCTCGCTCTCCACGTCGACCTCGACCGGCCTGAGCTCAACCAACAGCTCAGTTACGTCGCTTTCGTCGTCAACGTCCAGCGGCCTCTCGTCGGCTAATAGCTCCATCGGCTCGCTCTCGACGTCGACTTCGACCGGCCTGAGCTCGACCAACAGCTCCGTTACTTCGCTTTCCTCGTCGACCTCGACGGGTCTTTCGTCCGCAACCAGCTCGATCTCGTCGCTGTCCACGTCGACTTCGACCGGGATCAACTCGCTGTCGACTTCCACGTCGACTGGCTTGT
>NZ_JAWRYD010000411.1:0-256 GCF_046534765.1 Burkholderia sp. SIMBA_062 | reverse complement strand
CGTTTTACCCGCCTGAGTCTCCACCTATCAAGCTGTTTATGAAGTCAAACACCCTCGTGCGCCGTGCCGCGCGGACCTTGAGTCTCGCCGCGCTGATGGTATTGAGCGCGTGCGCCACGACCGGTCGCCGCGAAGCCGACGATCCGCTCGAACCGATGAATCGCGCGATGTTCTCGTTCAACGAGGGCCTCGACCGCGATGTGGCGAAGCCCGTTGCCAGCGCCTACGCACACGTAATGCCGGAGCCGCTGCAAAC
>NZ_JAWRYD010000410.1:0-256 GCF_046534765.1 Burkholderia sp. SIMBA_062 | reverse complement strand
CGGCCAGCGCGAGCGACGACGCTGCGCTCGTCAAGCGCGGCGAATATCTCGCACGCGCGGCGGACTGCATTGCGTGCCACACGTCGAACAAGGCAAAGCCTTATGCGGGCGGCGTGCCGTTCGATCTGCCGTTCGGCACGATTTATTCGACGAATATCACGCCGGATAAAACCTATGGCATCGGCAATCTGAGCGATGCGGACTTTATCGGCCTGGTGCGCGAAGGTAAATCGAAGGACGGCAAGCGTCTGTATCC
>NZ_JAWRYD010000409.1:0-256 GCF_046534765.1 Burkholderia sp. SIMBA_062 | reverse complement strand
ATGCCTCTCTTTAAGCCGCCCTCGGGGCATGGTGGTGGGCGAATATTACTGCTGAGAAAGAAGCGCCTAAGAGGTGGGGTCTCTGCTTGCCCCCTTGCGCAACGCCTACAAGGTATCGTGAAATCTCCTAGCCGGCACTTTGCTCTCTGTCAACGGTGTAAAATGTGGCCGCCTTAAGGTCTAAGAAATTTGCTGGTGGGTATGAACGGCTAGAGCAAGCTGTCGGGGAGCCGTTGTGAGCCTCGACGATGATAAC
>NZ_JAWRYD010000408.1:0-256 GCF_046534765.1 Burkholderia sp. SIMBA_062 | reverse complement strand
CATGTGGCCGGGACAGTTCATCGGCTTTAACGCGAAGCGCTGATGATCGGCTTCCGAGAAATACATATTCTCTTTATAATGTTCCCAGTGACCGGATTGCTCCCAAAGACGCTGGTTCATCATCATAGGGGTGCGCACTTCGTGATAATGATAGGCATCCTGCTTCGAACGCAGAAATGATTCAAGCGTGTTTCGGATAAACTGACCGTTCGGCAGATAAAAAGGCATACCCGGCGCTTCTTCCGAAAACATAAAA
>NZ_JAWRYD010000407.1:0-256 GCF_046534765.1 Burkholderia sp. SIMBA_062 | reverse complement strand
AGTCCAGTCCTTCATCGCCAATGGCTATGACCGCGAATACCGCGTCAAGGACGGCAATCTCGTTGATCTCGAACTTGGATCGATCCTCGACGCGTGCACCATTCGCGTCGACGCGGCGTTGCGCCTCGAGAGCGGCGATGACGGCGAAGACGCCTCCAACATTTACGCGATCACCGATCCGGCGACACGGCACAAAGGCCTGTTGGTCGACGCCTTCGACGTGGTCCACGAAATTTGCACGAGGGACCTGTCCGAG
>NZ_JAWRYD010000406.1:0-257 GCF_046534765.1 Burkholderia sp. SIMBA_062 | reverse complement strand
CAGTCACTCCTGTAGAAGTTACGGTCTGCCCGTTGTGTGTTCCGCCATTTCCTCCTGTATAGGATATCACAGATTGTACGTTTGAAGCAGCAGTTCCGCTTGTCAGAGTTCCTGTATGGGTGGCTCCGTTACAGTCTAAGCTTGCAATGGTACCTGCTCCGGCTGCTACATTTCTGGTAATGGTACAGGTTTTACCTCCAATATTGATGGCAAAGCTTGCTGTACCGGATGAAGAAGGCGTTCCTGTGATGGTGTAG
>NZ_JAWRYD010000405.1:0-257 GCF_046534765.1 Burkholderia sp. SIMBA_062 | reverse complement strand
GGTTGCCGAGCCCGGCTTGAGGCCGGTAGCGCCCGGCAGCGGGCTGATCAGGATGCCGCCGGTCTCGGTCTGCCACCAGGTGTCGACGATCGGGCAACGCTCCTTGCCTACAGTCTTGTAGTACCAGTTCCACGCTTCAGGGTTGATCGGCTCGCCCACCGAGCCAAGCAGACGCAGGCTGGAACCATCGGCCCCTTCAACAGCGGCCTGCCCTTCGGCCATCATCGCGCGGATGGCGGTTGGCGCGGTGTAGAGGA
>NZ_JAWRYD010000404.1:0-257 GCF_046534765.1 Burkholderia sp. SIMBA_062 | reverse complement strand
CGTGTGGATATCTGTGATCGTGAAGCGCTCGACGCGCTGTTCGCTGAGCACAAGCCGCGCGCGGTGCTGCATTTTGCCGCGGAAAGCCACGTCGATCGTTCGATTCATGGTCCGGCCGATTTTGTTCAGACGAATGTGGTCGGCACCTTTACGCTGCTCGAAGCCACGCGTCAGTACTGGAACACGCTGCCCGAAGCCGAGAAAACCGCTTTCCGCTTCCTGCACGTTTCGACCGACGAAGTGTTCGGCTCGCTTTC
>NZ_JAWRYD010000123.1:0-432 GCF_046534765.1 Burkholderia sp. SIMBA_062 | reverse complement strand
GTGCGTGGCATCCGGTTGGGTGCCGTGAACGGCCATATCGCCGCCGGGCGGCTCCTTGGAAGGCTGCTTGTGCTGCTTGCGTTGCGCGACCCGGTCGTCCTGCGAGCGTCCTGCGTAGTCGGTCATGATGGCCTCCTGAATGGCGTCGTCATGCTTCGTCATGGCGCAATGCGCGTGCCCCGCATCTCATCTTAAATCGATCAGGATGGCGAAATAACGAGGGTAAAGGCGAGGGCTCAAGGCGAGGCCACGCGGCGCAGGATATCGAGCAACTGGGATACCGCGAAGGGCTTGCGCAGGAAGCCGACCACATCGGCGTCGGCGGGCGGCGTGACGAGCGCGGAGACGAGCACGAGTGGCACGGCCGCGAGCTTGTGGTTGCGGCGCATCGCGCGCATCAACTCGAGCCCGTCCATGCGGGGCATTTCGACG
>NZ_JAWRYD010000403.1:0-257 GCF_046534765.1 Burkholderia sp. SIMBA_062 | reverse complement strand
CCGTGCGGATCTCGCCGCGCGGCTATGCCGCGGCTGCCAACGACGACAGCATCGCGGACGACGGCAACGACATCAACGTGGACGACAGCGGCGACAGCGCCACGGCGGACGCCAGCGCGGATGGCGCCGACGGCTCGGAGACCGGCATCGACAGCACGGACGGCGCACAAACCGACGGCTCCACGGACGGCAGCGGCGACACCGCGCCGAACGCGCAGCCCGTCAAATCGCTCGTCTACGGCGCGTTCGGCCTCGAA